>NZ_PDZN01000019.1:0-154991 GCF_002735765.1 Janthinobacterium sp. BJB304 | reverse complement strand
CAGTCCCCGCTTCCGGCAGAGGCCAGAAGGCGGGGATACTGCTGGCCGAATCGGTGTTTATTGGCAGATGGCAAAGGTGCCATTCACGCCTTGCCAGTGAATCGCACCGCGCCGGGCGCAGCAGGCGCTGCAATTGTGGGCCGTCGGGCCGCCTATCGGCCCGTGCGTATCGAAGCACTGGCCCTGGCCCGTGTTGGTCGGTCCGCAGGCGGACGGCTGCATACCGCTCGCGTGCGGGCCGCTGGCTTGCGCATTGATAGGGCCACGCGCGCTGCGCGAAACAGGCGGGCTTTGTAGTGGGAGTCGCATCGCTGTCCTTCCTCAATCGTGGGTGATGCCGGCAGGTTGAACGGGCGACGAGAAACGCATCGCCCGCAGGCATGCCGGGTTTAGCCGGAATGGCTCGATCCTGCTGGCTTGATCAGCAAACGGTGGCGGCGCAAGCAGCCAGGCAGAGTTGCTGTGCGGTGCCGCTCAAGGCGCTGCAACCCATTTGGCACAGGGTGCAGGCAATGCCGGAAGGGGCGACACCCTGGCTGATGGCGGAGATGCTGGGGCTGCGTTGTACGGCTTTGGCTTGCAATGGCAGATTGTTCATTTTAAAACTCCTTGTGGTGGCGCCGCCGCGGGCAACGGCAATGGGTGTGCGTACCGAAGTACGGTGCTGATCGTTTCCCGCCAACGACCGTATGCTGAAGCGCGTGTATGCATCGCTGCGCCCACGTGCCCCGACAATTCAAATGCTGTTGGGGTTAGCGTTGCGACCAGTAGCGCACTGCGCCGACGCTGACCGGTATCACGTCGCTGACGTCGACGGCGAAACGGGCGACCGTGTTGGCTACCTGCAGGTTTTCCGGGTTGAAGAAGGTCATGATGATGTCGTAGCACTCGGAGCCTGGGCGGCACACGGGGCTCTGTTGCACGACGATGGTATCGAGCTGCATGCCGGTGGTCTTGGCCAGCATTTCCGCCGCTTGCATGGCATTCGTGGCCGAGAAGTTGAGCGCGCGGTCCATGCCCGTGACGCCCAGGTTGCGGAAGTCGTAATAGATGCGGTTCAGGAAGTTTTCCAGGCGCGCGCCCGTGTTGCTGCTGTTGATGTCCAGGCTGTCCTGCACCGCCATCAGGCTGTCGATCAGCTGCGGCACATTCCAGCTGAACATGCCCCGGATGGCCGGCTGGATCACGGGAACGACCTGGCCGGACATCAGCCTGGCGGCGCCCGAGATTATGCCGGGAAACGAATTCATGACGACCAGGCCATCGATGGTGCCGACATAGGCCTCGAACAGCAGTTCATAGGTCAGGTCGGCATACGGACCGACGGGGACGACCGCGTAAATCGGCGTGGCGTCCAGGTTGACGGTCCAGGTCAGCGATTGGCGGAAATATGGCTTTGCGCGCAGGAATTCGATCAATTGCTGCGGATCGCTCGGATTGTTTCTGTCCAATGGCATGGCCTGGACAAAGGAATCGCGGCGCGCTTCGCTGCCGAAGTCGATGCCCAGGTTGCCCAGTGCATACACCAGCGTCGGACCCTTGGCAGCCCCGCCGCCGCAGCCGCAATCGGAGGCATCGATGCCGGAAGCGGCGATGCCTTGCCGCGCAGCGCCGGCAGGGGCGGCGAGCGTGGCCGGGGAGGAGGTTTCCAACATGGGGATGCTGAGCGGATGCGCCTGCGCGGAAGTGTCGGCATTGGCTGGGCTCGCTTCAATCACAGTATCGTCTGACATTTCAATTTTCCCTTTTAATAATAGTTGAGTGGCGCCCGGCACATTCAATGTCCCAGTCAGGAGGCGGCGACAGTCCAGCTCGCCATTGGTGTTGCAACGCGTTGCGCTCTGCAGCAGTGCGCTGCAAACTCCACGAGGGTCAGGACGATCCCCATGTTGGTGTTGCCGGCATAGCAGCAAGGCTGCGATGGCCGAGACGATCGGGGTGGCAAAGCTGGTGCCGCTGTTGACGCGCACGTGCCCCGCGGGAGCGGCGCCGAGGATATCGGTGCCCGGTGCCATGAGGCCGCGCGAGCGATAGGCTTCGCCCCAGTTGCTGTTGGGCATGGGAGCGCCTTGCCGGTCCAGGGCGCCGACCACCAGCGTGTACTCGATGGAGGCGGGGATGTGCAGGCAATCGCAACCGTCATTGCCTGCCGCCGCCACCAGCAGGACGTTGCGTTCATGGCACAGTTGTATGGCTTTTTGCAGCAGGCCATCGGCGGCGCCGCTGTCGGACAGTTCGCCGCCGCTGACGTTGATGATGTGCGCGCCGTGCTCGACGGCCTGGGTGATGGCGCGGGCCAGGTCGAGCTGCGTGCATTGCGTCACGGCGCCGTCGGCGCGGTCGGCAAAGATGGGCAGGATCAAGCCCCGACAATGGGGGGCCAGGCCCGTGACGGGGCTGCCGGGCTGGCCAAAGATGATACTGGCGACGTGCGTGCCGTGCTGCGATGCCCGTCCGCTGCCGCTGGAGCCCGTGGCGAGGGTATCGATCCGTTGCAGCCTGGCCCCGGCAAAACAGGGGTGGCTGGTATCGACGGGACCGTCGAGCACGGCGATGCAGATGTCGGCACAGCCGATGTTGCCTTCTTGTAAGGCAGCCAGGCCGGGCAGCAAGCCATGATTGGCCAGGCTGTCCTGGGTGGTGGATTCTTCCATAATCGTCGGCACGGCCGGGCTCCTTGCTGGGTCCTGGAGGGCGTGCGGCACGCCATTCGAGGTGCGCCGCCTGCCTGCTGCGGCGCCTGTTTGCCAGGCGCCGATAGCTTGATATTTAGCAAGGGATGTGCCAGAACGCCAAGTGCTTGATTTGCAAGGGATGGGGCTGATTTACCTTGTCATGACGCAACAATACTGGCGCATATCGTCCACCCTTTTTGGCTGGGATGGACGAAAACGGCGGGCGGGGAAGGAGGGACGCCGGGGCCACGAAATGGCGTGGCCCCGGCGCGTGTGCTGCATCAGCGATGCTTGCTGTAGCAGGCGCGGCTGGGGCGCAGGCCCATGCGCACGAGGGAAACCAGGAAGCTGAAGCCTGCCTGGTTCGGATCGATCACCGGCACATAGGTGTGCAGCGCGTCTTCCAGCAGGACGGTGACGCGCGCGGCGACGCCGACAAAGCCGGTGCAGCCGAGCAGGATGGATTGGGCGCCGTCTTCCTGGACGGCCAGCATGGCGGCCTGGAAGGTTTTTTCCACCACCTTGTCCAGCTTGTCGAGGTCGCCGACGGGACAGTCGATGGAGCGGATGGAGGCGAAGCTGTCCTGCAAGCCGTAGGCTTGCATGTGGCCCTGCTGCATGGCGAGCGTGCTGGGCAGTATCGTCATGATCGACAGGCGCTGGCTCAGTGCCAGCGCGGTAAAGGCGGCGGGCGGAAAGCCGCCGAGGATGGGGATGTCGATCACTTCGCGCGCCGCCTCCACGCCGCACATGTCGAAGTCGCTGAGCCAGATGCCGTCATAGCCGTCGCGTTCGATTTCCCTGGCCAGTTGCACCACCGGATAGCCGTTTTGCAGCCAGTCGACGCGGTATTCGATGCAGTCGTGTCCGGTGGAGATATTGCGCACAGTCACTTCGACATCGGGCGGCATCACGGGGTCGATGGCGGCCAGCAGGCGCTGGTTGTAGGCGTCGGTGGCCACCGGCGCCACGATGCAGATGCGCAGCGCCTTCATGCGGCGCTCCCTGCCGCTGCGCCGGCATTGCCACTGAGCGGCACATACGGCCCCAGGTAGCCGATGGTGTCGAGCAGTTGCATGAAGCTGTCCAGTATCAGGCCGCCCCGTTCGCGCAGTACGGGATTGGCTTCCAGGCCCAGCAGCGTCACCTTGCGCTGCAGGAGGGCCGGGTTGAGGGAGCCGTCCGGCAGCAGCAAGTCGCCATTCGAATACACGGCCTGGCCATCGCCCTCGACCAGGTAGCTGATGGTGTCGGGCGCCATGCAGATGGGGCTGCTGCGGCTGCTGTCCCAGGCCAGCAGCGATTCGTTCTGGTACAGGATCGTGCATAGCCGCTCGCCGGCGCGGATGGTGATCTTGCCCAGGTCGAAGCCATTGCGCGATTCGACTTCGGCGGCGACGAATGTGCCCTGCGGAAACAGGGGCCGGGCGCGCATGTCGAATTGCAGCGCCAGATAGGTGACCAGTTCGTCCGCGCTGCGCAAGCGTCCTGCCTGCAGTTCGCGGCCCAGGCGCAGGGCACGTCCCAGGGTGCCGCGCACCGGCAGCGCCCGGGCCAGCTCCGCCGGCGCCATGATCCACATGGCCAGCCCGCCGAACTGCTTGAAGTCGGCTTGCGAGACGATGGGGCGCATCATCTGGTCAATGATCGTTGCCACGTCTTGCTGATGGGAATGGGCGCCGTTCACGCCCTGGCTGGGCTGGACGTCGAGTTCCACGCGCAGTCCGGCCTGGCTGACGAGGAAGGCCGGGCGCGGATTGATTTGCGCGGCCGCATAGGTCAGCTGGGGCAGCGAGGGAACGGCGCGGCCCGCGCCGTCGGCGTCGATCACCGCCAGCCCCAGATGGGCTGCGACCAGGCAGGCGACGAGAAACCCCAGCGCGCCGCTCTCCGGCGGCGCCAGGTAGGCCAAGGTGCGATTTTCCAGCGCCAGGCGCTCCCTGACGGCGATCACGGCATCGACGGGGCCCTGCGGAAAATGCGCGCCATTGATCGCCACGGGCGAGCCCAGGTAAGCCACCATGACGGTATCGCCGTCGGTGGCTTCGTCGACGCTGACCACGCGGACCCGGGCGTCCGGATAATAATCGCCGGCGTGGAACTGGGCCAGCAGGCTGCGCGCGGAAGTGAGCGTGCCGCCGCCGCCACTGCCGAAGAAGCAAGCTCCCAGCAATAGCGATTCAAGGTCATCGTGGTTCAGCAGATAGCTCATGATGCGGGTCCTCAGGTTGGCATGGCATGGAAAAGGCTTGCGCCAGGGTGGCCTGCAACTGCAGCGCCTGGGCAAACCGGGGGAAAGCCGTGTCGCGTTCCACGCCGCGCAAGGCGCGCGTGAGGTGCTCCAGCGCTTCGGGCCGGCGTCCGCGCTGCAGCAGCAGTTGCGCCAGGCGGGTCGCCACCAGCAGGCTGCCGGCCGCCGCGCCCAGCGCCTTGGCGGTCGACAGCGCACTGCCCAGCTCGCGTTCCGCCTTGTCCAGGTCGCCCACCGCGATCCACGTCTGGGCGTGCATGTCGAGCAATTCGACCAGATAGGCCCGTTCGCCATGTTCCAGCGCCAGTTCGATGGCACCGTGCAGCAACTGCCGGGCTTGCGATGGCAAGCCTGCCGACAGCAGCAGTTCGCCCCGCTTCCAGGCCTGGAATGAATGGAAGAGCATGCCGCCTTCGCACAGCATGTAGTGCTGGTAGCCGTCGGCGATGCGCTGCTCGATTTGCACATGGGTGTTGCCCGGCGCCAATGCGCAGGCATGGAATATCTGGCCCACCCCCAGATAAAACTGGTAGCCATATTCGCTGGCGACGGTTTTCAGGTCCGCCGCCAGGTTCGCCAGCAGGGGCCAGTCTTCGAACATGCAGGCCAGCCATGCGGCGCCCTGCAGCGCGATGGCGCGATGGAAGGGGTGCGGGTTGTCGGCGGTGCCGCGCAATGTCAGTTGTTCCATGACCAGGCGCGCGCGCCGGAAGGCGCCGCTCTGGAAGCAGGACAGGCCTTCGAAGGTGGAGGACAGCGCGGCGATGTCCAGGCCCTGCCCCCCGGTTTCGGCCATTACCGCGCCGCAGAGCAGGTGTCCGCGCTCCAGGCAGGCCAGCGTCTCGCGGTAGTCGCCGAGCCAGAACAGCGTGTTGGCCAAGGCCAGGTGGGCCTGCGACAGCAAGTCCGTGTCGCCTATCGCCTGCGCCCGCTGCAGCATGTCCTGTGCCGTGGCCCGGGCCTCCGCCAGGTCCAGCGCCATCAGCTGCGTGCTCCAGATGCCGAAGCGCAGGGCGGTGATTTCCACCTCGTCGCCCAGCGCCGCCGCCTCCTGCAATGCCTGCCGATAGCAGGTCAGCGCTTCGGCGCTTTGCCATCCGCTGATGCCGCGGTGCGAGATGGCCAGCCAGCGGTGCAGGTCGCAGCTCAGGCGGCGTGCCGTGCAGGGGTGCGCATCGGCGGCCAGCAGCGTGAGGCCGCGGCGCAACACTTCGATGGCTTCCTTGAAGCGGGCCGCCTCGATCAGTGCGCGCCCCTCCAGCAGGCAGACGCGGGCGAAATTGCTGCGCTCCTCGTCGCCGTGCAGGCGGCGTTCGATGACCTTGCGGTTGATGCCCAGGTGGCGGGCCGCGATCGTCTTGTTGCCATCGGCAAGGCGCATCGCATAGTCGATCAGCAATTGTTGCGCGGCAGCCAGCTTGTCATCGCCGTCCAGCCGCATCAGCGCTTCCGCCAGCAGCGTGCGATCGGCGTCTTCCGGCTTGCCCGCCGACAGGAAGGTTTCCAGGCTGTGCGCATCGATCAACGGTGATTCGGCCAGTATCGACAGCCGTTCGATCAGGTTGCGCAGTTCGCGGATATGGCCGGGCCAGGCTTGCCGGCACAGGCGTTCCATGGCGGTGGCGGTAAAGCGGATGGGCCGCTTTTGCTGGCCGGCAAAGTGCGCGGCGAGGGCGGCGACGTCGCCACGGCGCTGGTCCAGGCCCGGCACGTCGAGGTTCAGTACCGCCAGGCGGTAGTACAGGTCAGCGCGAAAACGGCCCGCTTGCACCATCGCGGCCAGGTCGCAGTGGGTGGCGGCCACGATGCGGCCGTTGAACGGCTGGGTATCGCCGCCGCCCAGCGGCCGGAAACTGCGCGATTCGAGCACGCGCAGCAGCTTGCTTTGCACGCCCAGCGGCAGTTCGCCTATTTCATCGAGAAACAGCGTGCCTTGCCCCGCCTGGGCGAAAAAACCGGCGCGGCTGCTGAGTGCGCCCGTAAATGCCCCCTTGGTATGGCCAAACAGTTCCGCATCGATCAAGTGCTCCGGCAGGGCGCCACAGTTGAGATCGACAAAGGGCGCGCCGGGATCGCCGCTTTGCCGGTGCACGAGCTGGGCGATGATTTCCTTGCCGGAGCCCGTGGGGCCGCTGATGAGCACCGTGCAGCGGGTCGGTGCCACCGCGTCGACCATGCGCAGCAGGCGCTGGAATATCGGGGAGCTGCCGATGATGTTCAGCCCGCCCCCGGTGCTACCGCGGTACATGGGGGCCTGCACAGGGGCAATGGCACCCGTCCCGGGAAGTATGGAATGCGGCTGCCTGCCATGCTGTTGCAGCATAGACCTGTCGGACATGGTCGTCTCGCTCCGATGAAGTCGCTTCTATCGTGCAGGGCAGTGATTGTGATGGATGGACGGCCCCGTTGCCTGTTGACGCGCACCGTTGCTCCATTCATGCATCAGGAATCGCGCGTTCCGATTATGGGCGCTAATAAAACGGGGGATAGTCGCCAATTGTCACAATAAAAAGATAATCATCGCTTGCATCTTGCAAGCTGGCAGCCCGCCGTCACTCACTGCGCTGCAGGCGGGGCATCCTTCAATTGCGCCAGATGTTGCTCAATGGCAAAGACATGCTGATCGCTCTTGCCCAGTTCGCGCAGGGCGCTGGCCAGGTGCAGCAGGTACTCGCTGTTCGGACCGCTGGGGCCGTTTGATCGGGCGATCTGGCGCGCGATATCGAGTTCCGTGGCGGCGCCGAGGAAGGCGGCGTTTTCCTCGTTGGCGATGTACACCAGGCCTTCGACCTTGCTGCCATCGTCGAAGGTGATGTCGGCGGCCAGGCGCAGGTAGCCGTTTTTTTCGCGGTGGTCGAGGTGGGCGAAGACTTCGGGCGTGATCAGATACGCCATGCCGTCGCACACGGCGCCCGCCTGCGGCACGATGGTGGCGACCCGGCCCGGCGCCATCGGCGTGCCCCGGTGGTCGTGCGAACCTTGCCAGAAGCGCCGCGTCCAGCCTGCGATGCTGGCGGGGCGACGTTCGATATAGGGGAAGTCCGCCTTGTAGATCAGCGAGCCATAGCCGAACAGCCACACCTGTGCATGGCCGTCGAATTTGTTCATGCGCTGGTTGATGGCGATGGTGGCGGCGTCGGTGGGCGACAGGGCGTGCTGGTCAGGCTGGGTCATGGCGTTGGCGGTGAGGGGGCGATGATGGATTATAAAACGGTGCCGGCCGGGCCGTCCGCTCCCACGTTCCACTCGTGCGTCTCGACAAAGCGGAACAGGAAGGCCATGAAGCTTTCGGCGGCCGGCGACAGCGAACGCCCCGTCTTCGTGTAGACGAAAAAGCGCCGCGTCAGTTCCGGCTCGTGCAGGGTGCGCATGTGCAATTTGTAGAGTTTGACCATCGGTTCCGCGTACGGCAGGCAGACCGTGATGCCCAGATTGGCGCTGACCATGGCCAGCGCCGTCGTCATGAAGGTCACTTCGTTATAGGGATTGAGCGACAGTTCGCGGAACGCGCCGTGCATGTCGCGCAGCAGGCGTTCCGTAAATTGCCCCTGCAGCGAGATGAACGGATAGTCGCCCACGTCGGCCCAGGTGACGCGCTCTTTCTGCTGCAGCGGATGCTGCTCGGGGAAGACCAGCACGAAGGGCATCTCGAACAGCACTTGCGCGGCGATTTCCGCCGTCGGATCGCGCTCGGGGCCGATGCCGAAATCGACTTCGCCGCTGAAGACGCGCGCCGACACGTTTTCCACGGGGCAGTCGACGAGGCGCAGCTGCACGTCCGGGTGCGCCTGGCGGTAGGCGGCGATCACTTCCGGCAGCAGGGTGCACGCCATCATCTGCGGCGCGGCGATGCGTACCATGCCCGTCTTCAGCGCCTTGCGCTGGGCGATGCCGGCCATGGCGCCGTCGAGGTCCTCGATCATCTTTTCAAACAGCGGATACAGTTCGCGGCCGATTTCCGACAGCTGCGTCTTGCGCGTGCTGCGCTCGACCACGCGCACGCCCAGCACGCTTTCCAGTTCCTTGATCAAGCCGCTCAAGGCGGACTGCGTCACGTGCAGGTATTCGGCGGCCAGGGTAAAACTGCCGGTCTTGGCCAGCGCCACGAAGGCGCGCATCTGTCGCAGGCTGGGACTCATAAGATAATCCGATAAATCAATGGTTAAAAATTGTTTGTATGATAGCTGTAACTCGATTCTAATGGTGAAAAGCTGAAAAACAGGCCAGCCATCGCGCCCCGGGCGCCATCCATTGGAGACAAGCACATGAAGATCAAGCAAATCCACCACGTCGCCTACCGCTGCATCGACGCGAAGAAAACCGTCGAGTGGTACGTCAAGCATTTGAACATGAATTTCGTCCTCGCCATCGCCGAGGACCTGGTGCCGTCGACCAAGGCACCGGACCCGTACATGCACGTCTTCCTCGACGCGGGCCAGGGCAATGTGCTGGCCTTCTTTGAACTGCCGACGCAGCCGCCGATGGACCGCGACCGCAATACCCCGGCCTGGGTGCAGCACCTGGCACTGGAAGTGGGCAGCATGGAAGAACTGCTGGCCGCCAAGGAGCGCCTGGTGGCCGCCGGCATCGAGGTGCTGGGCCCCGTCAATCACGCCATCTTCCAGTCGATCTATTTCTTCGACCCGAACGGCCACCGCCTGGAACTGGCGGCCAACGTGGGCACGCCCGAGATGATGGCCAAACTGGACGCCGTCAAATGGGAAATGCTGGAAGAATGGTCGCAGACGCGCCGCGCGCCGAAGCACGCCGCCTGGATGCACGCGCCGGCCGACGCCTGAGCGCCGCCCACGGCATCCATCTGAACACTACGCCTAACAAGGAACACACTCCATGAAACTCGCAACCCTGAAAAACGGCAGCCGCGACGGCGCCCTGATCCTAGTCAGCCGCGACCTGCGCCAGTACCAGCGCGTGGCCGCCATCGCTCCCACCCTGCAGGCGGCGCTCGACAACTGGGACGCAGTGGCGCCCAAGCTCGAAACCGCCTACGCGGCCCTGAACGCGGGCCAGGCGCCGGACGCGCAGCCGTTTGACGCCAATCTGTGCCACTCGCCGCTGCCGCGCGCCTACCAGTGGGCCGACGGTTCCGCCTACATCAACCACGTGGAACTGGTGCGCAAGGCGCGCAATGCGGAAGTGCCGGCCTCGTTCTACACGGACCCGCTGATGTACCAGGGCGGCTCCGACAGCTTCATCGGCCCGCGCGACCCCATTTTCGCGCTGTCGGAAGAGTGGGGCATCGACCTGGAAGCGGAAGTGGCGGTGATTACGGGCGACGTGGCCATGGGCGCCGGCGTGGCCGACGCGGCGCAAGCGATCCGCCTGGTG
Organism: Janthinobacterium sp. BJB304; assembly: GCF_002735765.1. NCBI lineage: Bacteria > Pseudomonadati > Pseudomonadota > Betaproteobacteria > Burkholderiales > Oxalobacteraceae > Janthinobacterium > Janthinobacterium sp. BJB304. The sequence goes on along the minus strand of NZ_PDZN01000019.1, from coordinate 144,716 downwards.
ATGCTGGTCAACGATGTCTCCTTGCGCAACCTGATCCCGGGCGAACTGGCCAAGGGCTTCGGTTTCTTCCAGTCGAAGGCGGCCAGCGCGTTTTCGCCCGTCGCCGTCACGCCCGACGAACTGGGTGCCGACTGGGCGGACAGCAAATTGCACCTGCCGCTGCTGGTGGACTTGAACGACAAACCGTTCGGTAAACCGAATGCGGGCGAAGACATGACCTTCAATTTTGCGCAGCTCGTCGCCCATGCGGCGAAGACGCGCGAACTGGGTGCCGGCAGCATCGTCGGGTCGGGCACCGTGTCGAACAAGCAGGGCAACCTGTTCGGTTCCAGCATCGAAAACGGCGGCGTGGGTTACTGCTGCCTGGCCGAAGTGCGCATGTATGAAACCATCGAACACGGCGCGCCGAAGACGGCCTACCTGAAGTTCGGCGACACGGTGCGCATCGAGATGCGCGACGCGGCGGGCGCCAGCATCTTCGGCAGCATCGAGCAGACGGTCGCGCTGTACGCCGGCCGCGCCTGAGGGGAGGGCGTCCCATGAAGCTGTACACCTATTTTCGCAGTTCGGCCGCCTACCGCGTGCGCATTGCCCTCAATTTAAAGGGCATCGCCTACGACAGCATCCCCGTGCACCTGCTGCAGGATGGCGGCCAGCAACTGCTGCCGGCCTACCGTGCCGTCAACCCGTCGGCCCTGGTGCCGGCGCTCGACGACGAGGGCGCCATCCTGACGCAGTCGCTGGCTATGCTCGAATACCTGGACGAGACGCGGCCAGCCGTGCCGCTGCTGCCGGTGGACGCGCTGGGACGGGCCCGTGTACGCGCGCTGGCGCTGGCGATCGCCTGCGACGCCCATCCGCTGACGAATCTGCGCGTGCTGAAATACCTGAAAAACACCCTGGGGCTGTCGGACGAGGCCAAGCAGGAGTGGTACCGCCACTGGATGGCCGAGGGACTGGCGGCCGTGGAAGCGCTGCTGGCGCAGGGCGACCCGACCGGAGCTGGCCTGTTCTGCCATGGCGACAGTCCCACGATGGCCGACTGCTGCCTGGTGCCGCAAGTGTTCAATGCGCAGCGTTTCGCCATCGACCTGGCGCCGTACCCGCGCGTGGCGCGCATCCATGCGCATTGCGCCGGCTTGCCGGCCTTTGCCGCCGCGCATCCGTCGCAGCAGGCCGACGCCGAATAGCTTTTATAAGGCGCGAGCCAGAACACCCCGCCAGGCAACAGGCGGGGTTTTTTTATGCGTGCTTGATTTGGGCAGTCAATACCGGCTTGCCGGTGCGCTACAATTTGCGTTTGCCCAAATATTTTACTGACGCGCCATGACCGCTACCATCATTCCTGCCAGCATCGCCGATGCCCTGTCCCTGGCGCATGCTTCCTGGCGTCCCATCCTGCTGCGCGGCTTGCACGCCGTGATGGCGGCCGATCCCGCCTACCTGCCGGCGCTGGCCGCCGACGATTACCTGCCCACGCAGGGCCGGCTGTTCGCCGCCTTTGCCCTGCCGCTGGCGCAGGTGCGCTACGTGCTGGTGGGCGAGGGACCGTATCCGCGTGCCGACAGCGCCACGGGCGTGTGCTTCATGGATGGCGCCGTGGGCAGCCTGTGGTCGGCGACGGGCCTGTCGAAACCCGTCAACCGCGCCACGTCCCTGCGCAACTTCATGAAGATGTTGCTGGTGGCCGATGGCCAGCTGCAGGCTGGCGACACGTCCGGCGTCGCCATGGCGCCCGTGGCCGTCGCCGCGCAGCAAGCCGGCAGCGGCGTGATCCAGACCTTGCCCGCCTTGCAGCGCAAGATGACGGAGCAGGGTTTCCTGCTGCTCAATGCGGCGCTGGTATTCCGTGCCCACGTGCCGCCCGTGCAGGATGCGCGCGGCTGGCTGCCTTTCCTGCAAGTGGTGCTGGAAGCGCTGGCGCAGCAGGGCGGGGCGGCCTTGCCGCAACTGGTCTTGTGGGGCAAGATTGCCGAGCTCATCAAACGCCTGCCGGTGGCGGCATCGTTGCCGCAGGTGACGGCGGAACATCCGTATAATCTGTCCTTTATCGGCAACGGCGACATGCAGGCCCTGTTTGGCCCGATGGAACTGTTGCGTGCTTGAGCTTGAATCATCGCCTGTCTGGCGGAAGTGCGGGGAATATGCAAATCAGTAACGTGGAAGAATTGAAGGCGTGGATCGCGGCGGGCGGCGAGCCCGACTATCTGTATTTCTGGGGCCACACGCCGGCGCAGCCGCAGGTGCCCGACAAAAGCTGCTTCAGCCAGTGGTTTCCGTCGCCGTTCAGCCTCGCTGGCGTGACGTATGCCACGGCCGAGCACTACATGATGGCGCAAAAGGCGGCCCTGTTCGGCGACACGGCCGTGCAGGCGCGCATCGTGGCGGCCGCCCGGCCGTCGGAAGTGAAGAAGCTGGGGCGCGAAGTGGCCAATTTTGACGCCAGGGCGTGGGAGGCGGCGCGCGCGGGCATCGTCTTCGATGGCAACTTCGCCAAGTTCTCGCAAAAAGCCGCGCTGCGCAAATTCTTGCTGGGCACGGGCGAGCGCGTCATCGTCGAAGCCAGTCCCGTCGACCGCATCTGGGGCGTGGGCCTGGCGTCGGACAATCCGCGCATCCTGGACCCCGCCACCTGGGACGGCTTGAACCTGCTGGGGTTTGAGTTAATGAAAGTACGTAGCGCTCTGCGTGCCTGAGCAGTATTGTTGTTTTCCTGATGCCGCCGCGCCTGGCGCGGCCGGCCATGCCCCTTCCAGCCCTGTGGTCATCGAGGGGCGCTCTGACAAACCCCGCCGAATTTGTTATACTTGACTAAATCATTCAACTACTCGGGGTTTGAGGAGTTGAAAAACCGCAATATTTTAAACCAGTTGACCAGAGGATGTATGCGTCTGACTACAAAAGGCCGTTTTGCCGTGACAGCGATGATCGATCTTGCCCTGCGCCAGGGCAAGGGACCGGTCACCTTGTCCGGCATCAGCCAGCGCCAGTCGATTTCCCTGTCCTACCTGGAGCAGCTGTTCGGCAAGCTGCGCCGGCATGAGATCGTCGAATCGATCCGCGGTCCGGGCGGCGGCTACAGCCTGGCGCGCCGTGCCGACAAGGTGACGGTGGCCGACATCATCATCGCCGTCGACGAGCCGCTCGATGCCACGCAGTGCGGCGGCAAGGAGCATTGCCACGGCGCCGACGCGGCCACGGGCGCGCGCTGCATGACGCATGAATTGTGGTCCACGCTCAACGAAAAAATGGTCGATTATCTGGATTCTGTGTCCTTGCAGGACCTGGTCGACCAGCAGAGACAAAAGATTGCCGAACAAAGCGTGATGGTGATGCACCGTAACCACGCCGCCCTCGGTTGAACATAACAAAATACCAAGTTGCTGATTGCAGGAGTTATTGATGAACGCCCCAGAAAAAAACGTAGGCCAAGTGCACTTTGAAACCGCACCGCATTTCCCGATCTATATGGATTACTCGGCCACCACGCCGATCGATCCACGCGTCGCCGACAAGATGATTCCCTACCTGCGCGAGCAGTTCGGCAATCCGGCATCGCGCAGCCACATGTATGGCTGGACGGCGGAAAAAGCCGTGGAAGAGGCACGCGGCCACGTGGCGGCCCTGGTGAACGCCGATCCGCGCGAAATCATCTGGACGTCCGGCGCGACGGAAAGCAACAACCTGGCCATCAAGGGCGCGGCACAGTTCTACAAGACCAAGGGCAAGCACATCATCACCGTCAAGACCGAGCACAAATCGGTGCTCGACACGGTGCGCGAACTGGAACGCATCGGCTTCGAAGCGACCTACCTGGAACCGCAGGACAACGGCCTGATCACCGTCGAGCAGCTGGCCGCGGCCGTGCGCCCGGACACCATCCTCGTGTCGGTGATGCTGGTGAACAATGAAATCGGCGTGATCCAGCCAATCGACGAGATCGGCGCGTTCTGCCGCTCGAAAGGCATCATCTTCCATTGCGACGCCGCGCAAGCGACGGGCAAGGTCGTCATCGACCTGCAAAAGACCAAGGTCGACCTGATGACCTTCACGGCGCACAAAACCTACGGCCCGAAAGGCGTGGGCGCCCTGTACGTCTGCCGCAAGCCGCGCGTACGCCTGGAAGCGCAGATGCACGGCGGCGGCCATGAGCGCGGCCTGCGCTCGGGCACCTTGCCGACGCACCAGATCGTCGGCATGGGCGAAAGCTTCCGCATCGCCAAGGAAGAGATGGACAGCGAAATCGGCCGCATCAAGGCCTTGCGCGACCGTCTGGCCAAGGGCCTGCAAGAGATCGAAGAAGTCTACATCAACGGCGACATGGATCACCGCGTGCCGCACAACCTGAACGTCAGCTTCAACTACGTCGAAGGCGAGTCGCTGATCATGGCGATCAAGGATATCGCCGTGTCGTCCGGTTCGGCCTGCACCTCGGCCAGCCTGGAGCCATCGTACGTGCTGCGCGCCCTGGGCCGCAGCGACGAACTGGCGCACAGCTCGATCCGCTTCACCATCGGCCGTTTCTCGACCGAGGAAGACATCGACTTCGCCGTGAACCTGCTGAAATCGAAAGTACACAAATTGCGTGAGCTGTCGCCGCTGTGGGACATGTTCAAAGAGGGTATCGATATTAATTCGATCCAATGGGCGGCACACTAACCAACACGAAGGTCCCGCTCACGGGGCCGGCAAGAATATTAAAGGAGCATCAAAATGGCTTACTCGGACAAAGTACTCGATCACTACGAAAACCCGCGCAACGTGGGCGCTTTCGACAAGGGTGATGAAACCATCGGCACCGGCATGGTAGGCGCGCCCGCCTGCGGCGATGTGATGAAACTGCAGATCAAGGTCGGCGCCGATGGCCTGATCGAAGACGCGAAATTCAAGACCTATGGCTGCGGTTCGGCCATCGCGTCGAGCTCGCTGGTAACGGAATGGGTCAAAGGTAAAACCCTGGACCAGGCGCTGGCCATCAAGAACACGCAGATCGCCGAAGAACTGGCCCTGCCGCCAGTGAAGATCCACTGCTCCATCCTGGCGGAAGACGCCATCAAGGCGGCGGTATTGGATTATCAAACGCGTCACCCGGCAGCAGCTTAATCGTTGGTAGCCCGCCCCAGCCGCAAGGCCGGGGCAGTTACGGAGAAATACATGATCACACTGACCGAAAAAGCGGCGAAACACATCAACCGTTATATCGAACGGCGCGGCAAGGGCATGGGCCTGCGCTTCGGCGTGCGCACCACGGGCTGCTCGGGCCTGGCCTACAAGCTTGAATATGTCGATGAGGCGGCGGCCGAAGACAGCGTCTTCGAATCGCACGGCGTGAAAGTCTTCGTCGACCCGAAAAGCCTGCCTTACATCGACGGCACGGAACTCGATTTCGCGCGCGAAGGCTTGAACGAAGGCTTCAAGTTTCACAATCCGAACGAAAAAGACGCCTGCGGCTGCGGCGAGTCCTTCAGGATTTAAACAGCTGGCAAGACCCCGGTCGGTGCGCTGTACCCATCGATTGCGGTACAGCGACCACTGACAATTATGCAAAACCACTTCGAATTATTCCAGTTGCCGGCGCAGTTCGGGCTCGACATGAGCGCGCTCGACTCTGCCTACCGCGACGTGCAGGGCAAGGTCCACCCGGACCGTTTCATCAACGCCAGCAGCGCTGAAAAGCGCGTGGCGATGCAATGGGCCACGCGCGCCAATGAAGCCTATCAAACCCTGAAAAGCCCGCAAAAGCGCGCGCAATACCTGTGCGAACTCAATGGCGTCGATCTGCAGACGGAATCGAACACGGCCATGCCCGTCAGCTTCCTGATGCAGCAGATGGAATGGCGCGAAGAGCTGGGCGATGCGCGTGCCGGCAAGGATGCCGACGCGCTCGACGCCCTGGACCGCCAGCTGCGCGGCGAACGCAAGGCGCTGCTGACCCAGGTGGCGGCCCAGCTCGACGCGGGCGACTATGCGAATGCGGCGCAAAGCGTGCGCGCCCTGATGTTCCTCGACAAATTCGGCGAGGAAGTCCGTTTTGCCTATGAGGCCATCGAGGCTTGACCCGGCGATCGCTTGACCGGCGTGCCAAGCGCCAGTCCGGCCCCCGTCTTATAATGCGCACCAGGCATCAGCTGCATCACGCAAAAAATTAATCGAGGCACGAATACAATGGCACTTCTGCAAATTTCCGAACCAGGCATGTCGACCGCGCCGCACCAGCACCGCCTGGCTGTCGGCATTGACCTTGGCACCACCAATTCCCTGGTCGCGACCGTGCGCAACAGCATTCCCGAGGTGCTTAACGACGAAGAAGGGCACTCCCTGCTGCCGTCCGTCGTGCGCTACCTGCCGAACGGCCACGCCAACATCGGCTACAAGGCCCTGTCCGCGCAAACCACCGACCCGAAGAACACCATCGTCTCCGTCAAGCGCTTCATGGGCCGCGGCCTGGCCGACATCGCCTACGCGGAAAACCTGCCCTACGACTTCCAGGATACGCCTGGCATGGTGCAGCTGAAAACCGTGGCCGGCGTGAAAAGTCCCGTCGAAGTGTCGGCGCAGATCCTCGCCACCCTGCGCCAGCGCGCGGAAGACTCCCTCGGTGACGACCTGGTGGGCGCCGTGATTACTGTACCAGCGTATTTCGACGATGCCCAGCGCCAGGCGACGAAAGATGCGGCCCAGTTGGCCGGCATCAATGTCTTGCGCCTGCTGAGCGAGCCGACGGCCGCCGCCATCGCCTACGGCCTCGATAACGCCTCCGAAGGCGTGTACGCCGTGTATGACCTGGGCGGCGGCACTTTCGATATCTCCATCCTGAAACTGAGCAAGGGTGTCTTCGAAGTGCTGTCCACGGGCGGCGATTCGGCCCTGGGCGGCGACGATTTCGACCGCCGCCTGTTCTGCTGGATCAGCGAGCAGGCCAAGCTGGCGCCGTTGTCGGACGAAGACACGGCCATCCTGATGGTCAAGGCGCGCGAAATCAAGGAATTGCTGTCGACCAAGCCGGAAACGATGATCGATGCGGCCCTGAACTCGGGCGAAGAGATCCACCTGCGCATCACGGCCGCGGACTTTGCCGCCATGACGCAGCACCTGGTGGCCAAGACCATGAATGCCATCAAGAAAGCCTTGCGCGACGCGAACGTGGATGCGGACGACGTCGACGGCGTGGTGATGGTGGGCGGCGCCACGCGCATGCCGCACGTGCAGCGCGCCGTGAGCGAATTCTTCCACACGACGCCGCACGCGAATATCGACCCGGACAAGGTCGTGGCGCTGGGCGCGGCCATCCAGGCGAACTTGCTGGCCGGCAACCGCGCCGCCGGCGACGACTGGCTGTTGCTGGACGTGATCCCGCTGTCCCTCGGTATCGAAACCATGGGCGGTCTGGTGGAAAAGATCATCCCGCGCAACTCGACCATACCATGCGCGCGCGCGCAGGAATTCACGACATTTAAAGATGGCCAGACGGCGCTGGCCGTGCACGTGCTGCAGGGCGAGCGCGAACTGGTCAGCGATTGCCGTTCCTTGGCGCGTTTTGAATTGCGCGGCATTCCGCCGATGGTGGCCGGCGCCGCGCGCATCCGCATCACCTACCAGGTCGATGCGGACGGCTTGCTGTCCGTCTCGGCGCGCGAACTGCGCTCGGGCGTGGAAGCGTCGATCAGCGTCAAGCCGGCCTACGGCCTGGGCGACGACGACATCGCCCGCATGCTGCAGGATTCGTACACCTCCGCCGACACCGACATGGTGGCGCGCGCGCTGCGCGAAGAGCAGGTGGAAGCGGAACGCATCCTGCTGGCCACGCAGTCGGCGCTGGACGAGGACGGCGGCTTGCTGGACGGCACCGAGCGCGCCGCCGTGGATGGCTTGATGACCAAGGTGCGCGACGCCATTGCGCAATCGCAAAGCGGCGCCATCGACCACCAGGCCTTGAAGCTGGCGATCGAAGCACTGGCCGACGGCACCGAGGATTTCGCCTCGCGCCGCATGGACCGCAGCGTGCGCACGGCATTGACCGGCAAAACGCTGGACCAGGTCGTATAAAACCAATTGAACAGCGCGCCGCCGATATTGCGGCCGCGCTCCGAATGACAGACTGAAAGAAGAAACCATGCCACAAATCGTTATCCTGCCGCACGCCAAGCTTTGCCCGGACGGCGCCGTCATCGAAGCACCTAGCGGCAAGTCCATCTGCGACATCCTGTTGGAAAACGACATCGACATCGAGCACGCCTGCGAAAAATCGTGCGCCTGCACCACTTGCCACGTGCTGGTGCGCGAAGGCATCGAATCCTTGAACGAAGCGACGGAACTGGAAGAAGACATGCTGGACAAGGCCTGGGGCCTGGAAGCCGTGTCGCGCCTGTCGTGCCAGTCCATCGTGGCCGAGGCCGACCTCGTCGTCGAAATCCCGAAATACACGATCAACCAGGTCAGCGAAGGCAGTCACTAACATGAAATGGTCCGACATACACGCGATCGCCGAGGCTTTGTTCGATGCGCATCCGGACATCGACCCGCTGACCGTGCGTTTCACCGACCTGCACAACTGGGTGGTGGAACTGGACGGCTTCGACGATGACCACGCGCGCGGCGGCGAAAAAGTGCTCGAAGCGATACAGATGGCGTGGATCGATGAAGCGCGCTAAGGGCGCGGCACCCGCCGCCACCGCAGCCGCCGCGCCGAAAGACGTCATCACGGCCGCCAGCAACATGCCCGAGATCAAGGATGGCCAGTCGGTCGCCTTGCTGCAGGAATTGCACATCCTGACGCGCGACGGCAAGATGAACCAGGACAGCCGCCGCAAACTCAAGCAGGTGTACCACCTGACGCAGTTCATCGAGCCGCTGCTGCGCGAAGTGCAGTTGGACCACCCCGGCGTGTCCTTGGTCGACCACGGCGCCGGCAAGTCGTATCTGGGTTTCATCCTGTACGATCTGTTCTTCAAGAACGGCAACGACGGTTCGCACATCTACGGCATCGAGACGCGCGAAGAGCTGGTGCAGCGCTCGCAAGAGCTGGCGAAGAAATTCAAGTTTCCCGGCATGTCGTTTTTGCCCCTGTCCGTGGCCGAATCGACGGAATCGAACTTGCTGCCGCAGCAGATCGACATCGTCACGGCCTTGCATGCGTGCAACACGGCGACGGACGACGCCATCCACTTCGCCCTGAAGAAAAAGGCGAAGTTCATGGTGCTGGTGCCATGCTGCCAGGCGGAAGTCGCTTCCGTCCTGAAGAAGAACAAGGGCAAGAGTCTGGGCAAGAACGTCTTGACGGAATTGTGGCGCCACCCGCTGCACACGCGCGAGTTCGGCAGCCAGATCACCAACGTGCTGCGCTGTTTGCAGCTGGAAGCGCATGGCTACCAGGTCAGCGTGACGGAACTGGTGGGCTGGGAGCATTCGATGAAGAATGAACTGATCATCGCCAGCTACAAAAACCTGCCGCGCCAGCGCCCGACCGAGCGCCTGCAGGAAGTGCTGCAGACCCTGGGCCTGGAAGAGATGGGCCACCGCTTCTTTGCCGAGGAATTGGCCAAGGCGCAGGCCTGATTGTTGGCTTACGCGGCTAGCCGCTAAGCCAACCTACAAGACCGCACATGGTCAGGTAGGTCGGGTAGGTCGGATTAGCGTAGCGTAATCCGACAATCAGCAGCGTAATCCGACAATCACCAGCGCAATCAGCAAAAAGGGGGAGGAGCGGGTCGGTTACAATACCGGCTTTCTCCTCCTCTTGCTTTTTGCGCATCCCCATGACCACACCTATTGAAATGCCCACCGTCCGCCTGGCCAAGCGCCTGTCCGAAGACGTGCCCTGTTCGCGCCGCGAGGCCGAGCTGTATATCGAGGGCGGCTGGGTGACGGTCGACGGCGTGCTGGTGGAAGAGTCGGGCGCGCGCGTGGCGGACAACCAGACCGTGGTGCTGTTGCCGAACGCCACCCTGGAAGAAATGCCGCCCGTGACGATCCTGCTGCATAAGCCGGCCGGCATCAATGGCGGCGTCGGCGCGGAAGGCAAGCCTGCCCTGAGCTGTTTGCGTCCCGAAGAAATTTTCACGCCGGAGAACGTGGCGCCCAGCTCCGTCACGCGCTTCCTCAAGCGCCATCTGATCGGCCTGACGGTGACCAATCCGCTCGACACCATGGCGTCCGGCCTGCTGGTGTTCACGCAGGATTTCCGCGTCGCCCGCAAGCTGGTCGATGAAGCGAAAACGGTGGAGCAGGAATTCATCGTGGAAGTGTCGGGCACTATCGCTGAAAACGGCCTGGCGCTGCTCAATCACGGCTTGCCCTTCAATGGCAAGCCTTTGCCGCCGATCAAGGTCAGCTGGCAGAACGAGACGCGCCTGCGCTTCGCCCTGAAAAACGTGCAGCCGGGCCAGATCGCCCACATGTGCAAGATGGTGGGACTGGACGTCGTCGCCATGAAGCGCTTGCGCATCGGCCGCATCCCGATGGGCGCCATGCCGTCAGGTCAGTGGCGCTATCTGCAGGGTTACGAGAGGTTCTAAAGCTGCGGTGCCACGATGGCGTGGTTTTCCGCAAAGCTTTTCCATAGCCGTTCGGCAATATTCAAGGCGATGGTATCGGCCTTTTCCTGCAGGGCCGGGTTGCCCATGCTCTCGGTCGTGGCGAAGAACAGGGTCAGCCAGCGGCGGAACATGCACGGCGTCAGGTTTTCCATATTCGCGTGCTGGGCCAGCGGCTTGCCGTGGTAGCGCATGGTGCCGCGCAGCAAGCCTGACCAGAAATCGACCAATGTTGCCAAGTGGGCATCCCAATCCTTGACCTCGGCGGCAAAGATGGGGCCCAGCATGGCGTCGTCGCGCGCGGCCGCATAAAATGTGTGGACGAGATGCTTGACGTCGTCTTCGCTGCAGACTTCCTCGCGGTAGGGAGCGAAGCGTGTGTGGGGGAGGGGGGCGGTATTCTTCATGGCATGCCATGATCGCAGAGCCCCCGTTGCGCTTCAATGACCCAGGTCAAGCCGCATAAAACTCAGGCGGCGACTTTTTTCGGCTTCTTGGCCGGGGCCGGCAATTGCACGATCTGCGTGCCCGCCAGCTTGTCGTGCAGGAATTGCCCGTTGCCCGTGAACAGGGCCGTGGCCGACCAGGCCAGGATGCCCACGCCGATGGCGCCCAGCGCTGTCCAGTGCTGCAGGTCGAAGGCATACGCCGCCACGAGCGCTGGCAGCAGCCACATCCATGACAGGATGTAGCGGTACGCGGCCACGCGCAGCGGCACGTGGGCGTGGCCCGGCAGCACGACTTTCAGGCGCCACGTCTTCATGGCCAGGGTTTGCCCTTCGCGGCTCCATTGGTGGATGAAATACGCGCCCATGACGAGGAAGGCCAGGCATTGGCGCATGTGTTCCGTCAACGGCGTATGCGCGCCCTGCACGGCCAGTTCAAACAGCAGGAAGGGCAGAAACAGCACGGCCAGGGCCAGCAGCGACTCGTACACCATGGAAATCAGGCGGCGCTTGATCGTGGGATGGGAAGTGATGCTGGCGGCGGGCGTGCTATTTGACATTGGTCGGCAGTGGGGCAGGCGTAACAGGTGGCGTGACAGGCACGGCGGCGGGGGCCGCGGCAGGATCCGTCAGCGGCACGGCCGCCGCTGGCGCAGCGGCTGGCGGCAGGACGGGCGCGGCGGCAGGCGCTGCCGGCGTGGCGGGCGGCACGATCACGGGCGGCTTGCTCGTGGTCGAATTGATCGCTGGCACCTTGCCCAGCGGTTTTTTCGGCACGAGTTCCGTCGCCAGCTTTTTCTTTTGATCTTCCGGCAATTGCTGGTATTGCTCCCATTGCGCGGTTTTTTGACCCGGATCAATCTTCTTCGTGCGCGTGTAGTTTTCGCGCACGAGGCGGCGCTGTTCCGGCGTCAGCTTGATCCATTCGCGCATGCGTTCATGCACGCGGATTTGCTCGTCCGCCGTCATCGAGGCAAAACGGCTGGCGATATCGAGCCATTTTTGCTTGCGCAGCGGTTCCAGCTTGTTCCATTCGCCTGCCAGCGGCTGCAGGGCTTCCTGCTGCGCGCGCGACAGTTTGTTCCACGATGGATTCTCGCTGGCCTTGGGCGGCGTGCCGCCCTTGCCGGCTGTGCGGGGCGAACCGGGCTTGACGGCTGAGGCCGGCGCCGGCGCCACCACGGGCGCTGCCGCCACGGGAGGCGCGGCGGGCGCGGGATGTTGTTGCGCGCCTACCCAGGCGGCGCCAGCCAGGGCGCAGGCGCCCAGGCCGATGCCGCCGGCCAGCCAGCCTTTGCGTACGCTCGTGCCTGCCATTTATTGCTCGCGTTTCGTCAGGTAGGCGTTGAAGCCATGGTCCATGTACGCAGACAGCGGCAATTCGTCCGACAGGACGGCGGCGTCGATTTCTGCCAGTTCGGCAATATGTTGTTCCTGCTCAAACTGATAGATGCCCACCAAGCCGCCGACCAGCAGCAGCAGGGGGATGATGACGCTCATGCGGCCCAGCCACGACAGCGGTTCGACAAACAGGCTGCTGGCGATGCCGGCGAACACGTCCTTGCGCACGGCAACGGCGGCGGGCGCGTCCGCTTTCTTGCGCGACAGAGCCTGCTTGCGTGCCGCTGCCAGGCGATCGGTGGCCGATGCGGGCAGGTCGTCGAGTTTTTCGTTCAGTGCATGGCGCACTTTGTAAGCGAAATTGAGATCGTCGGTGTTCATAATTTAATTCCCTTGGCTTTCAGCGATTCGGCGAGCGTGTGGGTAGCTCTAGAGCAATGTGTTTTCACGCTACCTTCGGAGCAACCCATCGCTTCCGCTGTTTCAGCCACATCCATGTCCTGCCAATAACGCATGAGGAAGGCTTCGCGTTGACGTGAGGGCAGTTTTTGTACCTCTGCATCAATCAAATCAAGGATTTGCGCGCGTTCGACCTGGTCGGCCGACGATTCGGCGGCGCTGGAGCCCTGTTCCGATTCATAGGTGTCAAGTATATCAAAATCTTCATGTTCGTCGCCCGAGGGCTTCATGCCGGAAAACAGGCTGACCCAAGTGTTGCGAACTTTTTCACGGCGGAAATAATCAAGGATGGTGTTCTGCAAGATGCGCTGGAACAGCATCGGCAGCTCGGCGGCCGGCTTGTCGCCGTATTTCTCGGCCAGCTTGATCATGGCGTCCTGCACGATGTCGAGGGCCGATTCTTCCTTGCGGACCGCGTAGGCGGCCTGCTTGAAAGCGCGCCGCTCGACATTTTCTAGAAAGTCGGATAATTCTTTGTCTGTTGCCATGCGGTATGGGGATCTTAGCGGCTGCGGGGTGCGGTGGGCGAAATGGGGGCGGGTATGCTTTTTGCAACCCCGTGCATGCTAGCAAAAAATGTGCGTTTCCGCAGGGTTTTTGCACGTTGTGCGAGCAAAAATGCAGCGAGGCCGACATTTTCCTTGACCATAATGGTGCAACGCGATAACGTATGGGACGCTTTGAACACCCCAAAGCCCTATGGTCAGGTCGCGACCGGCACACAAGGCCAGCAGCGGCAAGACGCGCTTTCATTTGTAGGCAGTTTGTTCTAACCCGCGCCACAAGCGCGAGCGGTTCGTACAGGCGCCACAGAAACTCCGGCCAAACGAGTTGCGTTAAGCGTTGTTTTGTAAGGTATCTATGGGTGCCCAAAGAAATTGCGTGACCGCATGAAAAGGGAAGCAGGAGCACTGTTGCGTTAGGCGTACCTCGTCAGGAAAGAACATCCGATCAATCTCCAATGGACCTTGAAAGGAATGTTTCATGAATACCGAAGCAGCAGCAGGACCAATTACGGGCGCAGAAATTGTCGTGCGCTGTCTGGCTGAAGAGGGCGTCGAGCACGTCTTTGGATATCCGGGCGGAGCCGTACTCTACATCTACGACGCCATCTTCCAGCAAAACAAATTCCAGCATATCCTGGTACGCCACGAGCAGGCCGCGATCCACGCCGCCGATGCCTATTCGCGCAGCTCGAACAAAGTCGGTGTCGCCATCGTCACGTCCGGTCCGGGCGTCACGAATGCCGTCACGGGCCTGTCGACCGCGTACATGGACTCGATTCCCATGGTGGTGATCTCCGGCCAGGTGCCGAGCCACGCCATCGGCCAGGATGCGTTCCAGGAATGCGACACGGTGGGCATCACGCGCCCCGTGGTCAAGCATAACTTCCTCGTCAAGGACGTCAAGGACCTGGCAGCGACGATCAAGAAAGCCTTCTTCATCGCCCGTACCGGCCGTCCGGGACCCGTGCTGGTCGATATCCCCAAGGATATCAGCATGCACAAATGCCATTTCGATTATCCGAAGGAAGTGGAGATGCGTTCCTACCGTCCCGTCGACAAGGGCCACTCGGGCCAGATCCGCAAGGCCGTGCAGCTGTTGCTGCAAGCCGAACGCCCGATGATCTACACGGGCGGCGGCGTCATCCTGGCAAATGCCTCGGCCGAGCTGAACAAGCTGGTCGACCGCCTGGGTTTCCCGTGCACCAACACCTTGATGGGCCTGGGCGGCTACCGCGCCTCGAGCGAGCAGTATGTCGGCATGCCCGGCATGCACGGCACCTACGAAGCGAACATGGCGATGCAGAACTGCGACGTCCTGATCGCCATCGGCGCCCGTTTCGACGACCGCGTGATCGGCAACCCGAAACATTTCGCCTCGCATCCGCGCAAGATCATCCACGTGGACATCGATCCATCGTCGATTTCCAAGCGCGTCAAGGTCGATATCCCCATCGTCGGCAACGTCAAGGACGTGCTGATCGAGTTCCTCGCGCAACTCGACGCGGCCGAAGCCAAGCCGAACGTCAATGCCTTGAGCAACTGGTGGAAGCAGATCGCCGAATGGCGTGGCCGCGAATGCCTGAAATACCCGACCTCCGACCTGGTCATCAAGCCGCAAGCGGTGGTGGAAAAAGTGTTCCAGATCACCAAAGGCGACGCCTTCATCACGTCCGACGTGGGCCAGCACCAGATGTGGGCCGCGCAATACTATGGCTTCGACAAGCCGCGCCGCTGGATCAATTCCGGCGGCCTGGGCACCATGGGTGTCGGCTTGCCGTACGCCATGGGCGTGCAGATGGCCAATCCGGACGCCACCGTTGCTTGTATTACCGGCGAAGGTTCGATCCAGATGTGCATCCAGGAACTCGCCACGTGCAAGCAGTACCACCTGACGCCGAAGATCATCATGCTCAACAACCGTTTCCTCGGCATGGTGCGCCAGTGGCAGGAAATCGATTACGGTTCGCGCTATTCCGAGTCGTACATGGATTCGCTGCCCGACTTCGAAAGGCTGGCGGAAGCATACGGCCACGTGGGCATGAAAATTGAAAAACCGGGCGACGTCGATGGCGCGCTGAAAGAGGCGTTTGGCATGAAAGACAGGCTGGTATTCATGAACTTCATTACCGACCAGTCCGAAAACGTGTGGCCCATGGTGAAAGCCGGCAAAGGCCTGTCCGAAATGATGCTCGGTTCGGAGGATCTCTAATATGCGCCATATTATTTCTGTCTTGCTGGAAAACGAAGCGGGCGCCCTGTCGCGTGTGGTGGGCCTGTTCTCGGCACGCGGCTACAACATCGAAACACTGACCGTGGCGCCGACGGAAGACTCGACCCTGTCGCGCATGACCATCGTCACCAGCGGTTCGGACGACATCATCGAGCAGATCACCAAGCACCTGAACCGTCTGATTGAAGTGGTGAAGGTGGTGGACCTGACCGAAGGCCAGCATATCGAACGCGAGCTGATGCTGATCAAGGTTCGTGCCGTGGGCAAGGAGCGCGAGGAAATGAAGCGCACCGCCGATATCTTCCGTGGCCGCATCATCGATGTCACCGAAAAGACGTACACGATCGAACTGACCGGCAACAAGGTCAAGCTCGACGCGTTCATCGATTCGATCGACCGCGCCGCCATCCTGGAAACCGTCCGTACGGGTGGTTCCGGCATCGGCCGCGGCGAACGCATCCTCAAAGTATAAAAATATAAGCAGCACTACGCGGTCCTGGGGCCGCATTTAAAACAACAACGCATCATCAAATTATAGGAAATACCATGAAAGTTTTTTACGACAAAGACGCTGACCTCTCCTTGATCAAAGGCAAAAACGTTGCCATCATCGGCTACGGTTCGCAAGGCCATGCACACGCGCAAAACCTGAACGATTCGGGCGTCAACGTCACCGTCGGCCTGCGCAAGGGCGGCGCTTCGTGGACCAAGGTCGAGCAAGCGGGTCTGAAAGTAGCGGAAGTCAACGACGCCGTGAAAGCAGCCGACGTCATCATGATCTTGCTGCCGGATGAAAACATCGCCCAGGTCTACAACGAAAACATCGCGCCGTTCGCCAAGCAAGGCGCCGTGCTGGCCTTCGCCCACGGCTTCAACGTGCATTACGGCCAAGTCGTGCCACGCGCCGACCTGGACGTGATCATGGTCGCGCCGAAAGCCCCGGGCCACACCGTGCGCGCCACCTACACCCAGGGTGGCGGCGTGCCCCACCTGATCGCCGTGTACCAGGACAAATCGGGCATCGCCCGCGATATCGCCCTGTCGTATGCCTCGGCCAACGGCGGCGGCCGTGCCGGCATCATCGAAACGAACTTCCGTGAAGAAACCGAAACGGATCTGTTCGGCGAACAAGCCGTGCTGTGCGGCGGCGCCGTGGAACTGATCAAGGCCGGCTTCGAAACCTTGACGGAAGCCGGTTACGCGCCTGAAATGGCGTACTTCGAGTGCTTGCACGAACTGAAGCTGATCGTTGACCTGATCTATGAAGGCGGCATCGCCAACATGAATTACTCGATCTCGAACAACGCGGAATACGGCGAATATGTGACCGGTCCTAAGGTCGTGACCTCGGCCACCAAGGATGCGATGCGTCAATGCCTGAAAGATATTCAAACGGGCGAATACGCGAAGAGCTTCATCCTGGAAAACAAGGCAGGCGCACCGACCCTGATCTCGCGCCGCCGCCTGACGTCCGAGCACCAGATCGAAGAAGTGGGCGCGAAACTGCGCGCCATGATGCCTTGGATCGCCAAGAACAAGATGGTTGACCAGTCGAAGAACTAAGCAGCAATCGTTCCTCACACGAAGCCGGCGCAAGCCGGCTTTTTTTTGCGCGGGCGTTTGGCCGCCAACATCCGTTACAATCAGGCCCATTCAACCATAGCGTCAGCACCATGCTCGTTTTTTCTAAAGTTTTTGTCGGGAATCTTCATGTGGTCAAGCGCCCCGTCTCGGTCGCCATCAGCTGCTGGTTTCTGGTCCTCAGCTCGCTGTCAGCGCTGGCCTCGGCTTACCTTGGCCGCAACGATCCCTCCATGCTGGCCGGCATGGGGCACGGCGTGATTCCCGCCGAGGTGCAATACGCGATGATGCTCTTCAGCTTGGGCCTTACCCTGGTGACAGCGCTGGCCATGCTGCAAAGGCAGCGTGGCGCGCGCACCGTGTATCTGATATGGGGCGTGATCGACATTGCGTTCTGTCTGGCGACCTTGCCGCTGAAGATGAACGTCTTGCCTGGCGCGCTCATGTTCGCCGTCATCTGCGCCTTCCTGTACAGTCCGAAATCGAATGCCTGGTTTTCGCCGCGCAAGGCGGCCAATGATGCCTGCATGACGCCAGCCTGAGCACGGCTGGTTCAAGCACGGCTGTCTTGGCGCGCACGCTTTTCGCCCGCCTCCTATATAATTCCGCCCTTCCTTTGCAGTTTTACATGGACTGCATCTGTTTCGGTATCTGCCGACCGCAACGCGCATCACCGCTTTTGTAGCACGCCAGGCGCTAATTGATCAGCCGTCTGGCAACCTGAAGGACCCCTATGACCGACCGCACTACCGCCACAGTACCCATGCCGGGCACTGCTGAATCTTCCGTTGCCGAACGGCTTCCCGTCCTCGCCTTGCTGGCCCTGGCCATGACGGCGTTTCTCGCCCTCCTGTCGGAAACCTTGCCGGCCGGCTTGCTGCCGCAGATTGCCCGCGACCTGAATATTTCCGAAGTCATGACGGGCCAGCTGGTCACCGTCTACGCCATCGGTTCCATATTGACGGCGATTCCCCTGACGGCGCTCACCAGCACCTGGCGCCGGCGCAATGTCCTGTTGCTGGCCATCATCGGCTTCTTGATCTTCAATACGGCGACGGCCCTGGCGCCCAACTATATCGTCGCCCTGATCGCGCGCTTCGTCACGGGCATGGCCGCCGGCCTGGCCTGGGGCTTGATGGCCGGCTACGCGCGCCGCATGGTGTCCGTCGAGCAGCAGGGCAGGGCGATGGCCATCGCCATGATCGGCACGCCGCTGGCCCTGTCGCTGGGCGTGCCGCTGGGCACTTTGATGGGCGGCGTGCTGGGCTGGCGCAGCATCTTCGGCATCATGTCCGGCCTGGCCGTGGTGCTGGTCGCGTGGGTGCTGCTGATCGTGCCCGATTATCCGGGGCAAAAGAACGGCGAGCGTCTGTCGATCCGCCAGGTGTTCATGACGCCGGGCGTGCGGCCGATTCTGGCGGTGATCGTCGCCTGGATGCTGGCGCATAACATTCTCTATACCTATATCGCGCCGTTCCTGGCGCCGTCCGGCTTGCGCCCCCGCGTCGACCTGGTGCTGCTCGTGTATGGCGTGGGCTCCTTGGCCGGCATCTGGCTGGTCAGCCAGCTGATCGACCGCTGGCTGCGCCCGCTCGTGCTGGGCTGCATCGCCGCCTTTGCCCTCGTGATGGTGGCGCTGGGGCTGGCGATGGACTCGCCCGCCGTGATCTATGTCAGCATGGCTATCTGGGGCATCACCTTTGGCGGCGCCGGCACCTTGCTGCAGACGGCGTCGGCGGACGCGGCCGGCGACGGCATGGATGTGGCGCAAGCGATGGTGGCGACCATCTGGAACGTGGCCATCGCGGGCGGCGGCCTGGCGGGCGGCATGCTGCTCGACGGCTATGGCGCGGCATCGTTCCCGTGGGCCATGCTGGCCTTGCTGCTGGTGGCCTTGACCATCGCCTGGTGCGCGCACCGCCACAGTTTCAAGCCGGGCCGGCGCAGCGGCGGCGCGGTGCTGGGTCACTAACACATTGTTATTTTGAATAACAGTGTGTTGAAATGTGAGCAGATGTGACTGGCAAGCACATTTTGTGACGATTTGTTAATTTGCGCCACGGGAATGAATGAGGCGTTAGAATCTACACAGTTTGACAAGTTTCTCAGGCGAAAGGGATGGCATAAGCGTCCCTTTCGCGGGCTGTCAGCCACATTAACTACCTAGGAGTACCCCATGACCGTGATGAAATCCGTCCTTGTTGCCGCCGCAGCCACCGTTGCCCTGAGCGCGCAAGCCCAATCTTTGCCGACCAACGGCACTCTGGTGGTCGTACCCGCATTTGGCGAAGTCAAGCATGTCAATGACCAGGTGGTCGCTACCCTGGCCGTCGAAGAACAGGACAAGGACAAGGCTGCCGCTGCGTCGCGAGTCAACCAGAAGATGAACAAGGGTATCGCCATCGTCAAGCAGGCCGACCCGTCGGCGGCACTGAAATCGTACGGCTACTACACCTATCCCGTGTATCCGGAAGAGCGTCCATTGCCGGCTGGCGCCGTGGCCAAGCCGCGCCTGCCAACGGCCTGGCGCGTGGGCCAATACCTGGAAGTGACGACGGCCAATCTGGCGTCCCTGCCAAAAACCGTGTCGGCGGCGCAAGGCGTACTGACCCTGAACGGCTTGAATTTCGGCCTGAAGCCGGAAACCATCCGCTTGCTGGACGACCAGCGCATCGCCGCCACCTATAAAAACCTGAACGAGCGCGTGGCCGCCATCGCCAAGGCCATGGGCCGCAACGTCTCGGACGCCGTGCTCGATACGGTGGACTTCGAAGGTTCGGGCAACTACGCCACGGAAAGCCGTCCTGCCGCCGCGCCGATGATGATGCGCAGCGCCAAGATGGTCGAAGACAGCAGCGTCGTCGCCGAACCGAGCTTCGAGCCGGGCGAAACGACGCTCGACATGCGCGTCGTCGGCAAGGTCAAGTTCAAGTAAGCTGAAGTAAGCTGAAGTAAGCTGATCAATGCGGCGGGAAAATTTCCGCGTCAGCATGTTTTAAAAATCATGGGGCTGTTGGCCCCATGGTCGTTTTTGCCCCATTATTTTCCAGGAGAACACCATGACCGTCATGAAATCGCTGCTGGCCGCAGCCGCCGCTACCGTTGTCCTGGGCGCCCAAGCCCAGGCCTTGCCCACTTCCGGCACCCTCGTGGTGGTGCCCGCCAATGGCGAAGTGGTGCACGCGAACGACCAGGTGACCGTCACCCTGGCCATCGAAGAGCAGGACAAGGACAAGGCCGCCGCCGCCTCGCGCGTCAACCAGAAGATGAACCAGGGCACGGCCATCGTCAAGAAAGCCGATCCGCAAGCCGTGCTGAAGACCCAAGGCTATTACACGTATGCCGTGTACCCGGAAACGGCGCCCTTGCCGCCGGGCGTCGCCGCCAAGCCGCGCGTACCGACGGGCTGGAGAGTGGGGCAATACCTGCAGGTGACGACGACCAACCTGGCCGCCTTGCCGAAAACCGTTTCCGCAGCACAAGGCGTGCTGACCCTGAACCGCCTGAACTTCAGCCTGGCGCCCGCCACCGTGCGCAAGCTCGACGACCAGCGCATCGCCGCCGCCTACAAGAACCTCAACGAGCGCGTGGCCGCCATCGCCGGCGCCATGGGCCGCAACGTCAATGACGCCGTGATCGACACCATCGATTTCGAAGGTTCGGGCAATTATGCGCAGCGCGCCAACGTGGCAGGCGCGCGCGCCATGAGCGCCGATTCCATGGGCTATGGCGGCAGCCAGGTGGCCGAACCCAGCTTTGAACCGGGCGAAACGACCCTCAACATGGGCCTGGTTGCCAAGGTCAAGTTCAAATAAGGCTAGTATTGGTGTCAATATTGCCGGCTTGACGCCGCCGCGCTTTTCTTTGGCGGCGGCTCCTCTATAATGACAACATCGGCAGGCGCATGCCCTGATAGTCATGCGCCTGCCATCTGGCACCGATTCCCCCGCAGTACACAAGATATGGAACAACATGGCAAACTTCCCCCGTCGTAGAGGCAAGAACGGCACTCCCGCAGCATCCAAAGCGTCCCGCTTCAGCAAATTCGTGCGCCAGCCGGTGAACGATGGCACTGGCAAGAAAACCCTGCGCCGCCGCGGCATCTATCTGTTGCCGAATGCCTTCACGACGGCAGCCCTGTTTTGCGGCTTCTACGCCATCGTCATGGCCATGAACCAGAAATTCGAACACGCGGCCTGGGCCATCTTCATCGCCATGATCCTCGACGGCCTCGACGGACGCATCGCGCGCCTGACGAATACGCAGAGCGAATTCGGCGCCCAGTACGACAGCCTGTCCGACATGGTGTCGTTCGGCGCCGCACCGGCGCTGGTGATCTACGAATGGTCGCTGCGCGGCATGGGTAAACTGGGCTGGCTGGCCGCCTTCGTGTATTGCGCCGGCGCCGCCCTGCGCCTGGCCCGCTTCAACACGAACATCGCCGTGGTCGACAAGCGCTTCTTCCAGGGCTTGCCCAGCCCGGCGGCCGCCGCCATGGTGGCCGGTTTCATCCTGCTGATGAACGACCTGGAATTTGCCGGCAACCAGCTGGCCTGGGTGTCGTGGACGATCGCCCTGTTCTCGGGTCTGACCATGGTCACCAACGTGCCGTTCTACAGCTTCAAGGATGTGAATTTCCGCAAGTCCGTGCCCTTCATCGTGGTATTCCTGCTGGCATTGTTCTTCGCGCTCATTTCCATCGATCCACCGAAAGTGCTGTTCCCGATTTTCGTCGTCTATGGCCTGTCCGGCTACGCCGTGTTTTTCTGGCGCATGGCGAAGGGCAAGCCCGTCAGCATCATCCAGACCGACCCCGAGCATTAATACGGCGAGTCGGTAGCGTCGCCAGTCTTCAGCCAGCCAGGAGCAGCCATGAACACCAGCAACCGACTCATTATTTTTGACACCACCTTGCGCGACGGCGAGCAATCGCCGGGCGCCTCCATGACGCGCGAGGAAAAGCTGCGCATCGCCAAGCAGCTCGAGCGCATGAAGGTCGACGTGATCGAAGCGGGCTTCGCCGCCGCTTCGCAGGGCGACTTCGAGTCGATACGGGCGATTGCCGGCGCCGTGCGCGAATCGACCATCTGTTCGCTGTCGCGCGCCAACGACCGCGACATCGCCCGCGCCGCCGAAGCGCTGGCGCCCGCCGAGCGCAAGCGCATCCACACGTTCATCGCCACGTCGCCCCTGCACATGCAGATGAAGCTGCGCATGACGCCCGAGGAAGTCCTGCTGCAGGCGCAGAACGCTGTGCGCTACGCGCGCCAGTTCACGGACGATATCGAATTCAGTCCCGAAGACGGCAGCCGCTCCGACGAGGATTTCCTGTGCCGCGTGCTGGAGGGCGTGATCGCCGAGGGCGCCACCACCATCAATTTCCCCGATACGGTCGGCTACGCCGTGCCTGAAATCTTCGGCAATACCATCAAGCGCTTGCGCGAACGCATACCGAATTCCGATAAAGCCATCTGGTCTGTCCATTGTCATAACGACCTGGGCCTGGCTGTGGCCAATTCGCTGGCCGGCGTCATGATCGGCGGCGCGCGGCAGATCGAATGCACGGTCAATGGCCTCGGTGAGCGGGCCGGCAACACGGCGTTGGAAGAAGTGGTGATGGCGCTGCGCACGCGCGCCGCCTATTACAACCTGACGGTGGGTATCGATACGACGCAAATCGTGGCCGCCTCGAAAATGGTGTCGCAAATTACGGGCTTTGCCGTGCAGCCGAACAAGGCCGTCGTCGGTGCGAACGCCTTTGCGCACGCGTCCGGCATCCACCAGGACGGCATTTTAAAGGCGCGCGAGACGTATGAAATCATGCGCGCCGAAGACGTGGGCTGGACGGCCAACAAGATCGTCCTCGGCAAACTGTCGGGCCGCAATGCCTTCAAGCAGCGCCTGCACGAGCTGGGCATCGCGCTCGAATCCGAGGCGGAAGTCAACGCCGCCTTCCTGCGCTTCAAGGAACTGGCCGACCGCAAATCCGAGATTTTCGACGAAGACATCATGGCCCTCGTCAGCGAGGAGCAGCAGGCGCAGGATAGTGAGCACTACCGTTTCATCTCCCTGGCGCAGCAGTCGACGACGGGCGCCGTGCCCCATGCGCGCGTGGAATTTCTTGTCGGCGGCGAACAGCGCAGCTGCGAGGGGCGGGGTGACGGCCCCGTCGATGCCACCGTCAACGCCATCGAAAGCGCGGCCGCCAGCGGCGCGGAACTGGTCTTGTTCTCCGTCAATGCCATCAGCACGGGCACGCAGTCGCAGGGCGAGGTCACGATGCGCCTGTCGCGCGACGGGCGCATCGTCAACGGCGTGGGCGCCGACCCCGACATCATCGTCGCGTCGGCCAAGGCGTATTTGTCGGCGCTGAATAAATTACACGCGAAAGACGAGCGCATCGACCCGCAGCCTTAGTGAAGGACGCCTGATTAAACCTACTGCGCGTCGATATAGGCGGCCTTAGAGTACGGTTGCGCTTCTTAGCCACCTCTCTCTTCCGCTCGCTACGGTTTTATCAGGCGTCGTTGCACCGGTAATGTCTTACCAGAAAAACCGCCGCTCTTCCTTGGCCGGATCGGGCCCGTTCATCATCATGCGCACGATGCCGTCGTGGTCGAAGTGCACGTGCATCATGGAATCCCACACGCCCGATTCCTTGTAGCGGTAGGACCAGACGTAGAGCTTGGGCAGCGGCAGGTAGGATTTTTCCGTCGGGCGGCCCAGGGTGTGCAGCACGTCTTGCTGCGTCGACACGCCTACCTTGATGCGGGCAAAGCCCGGCGTGTCGAGCACCTGTTCGTAGGAAATCAACCTGTCGTCGGGACCGAAGCGGGCCATATATGTGTACTGGCCGTACGGCCCCGTCGCGTATTCGAGTTCCGGCCCCGTGGGCAGCTGATAGATATTCGTCGGACGGCCCAGGCGCGCTTCCACGGCGGTGCGCGGCTCGCCCGGCTGGGGCGGCGGGGCGTTCCAGCTGGCGCAGCCGGCCAGCAAGGTAAACAGCAGTGGTGTTGCTGATTTGAGCAGTTTTTTCATATTTGACCTCCTGAAATGCAGGAAAATCCTATCATGCGCCGAGAAAAGCC
This sequence comes from Janthinobacterium sp. BJB304, assembly GCF_002735765.1. Classification (NCBI taxonomy): domain Bacteria; kingdom Pseudomonadati; phylum Pseudomonadota; class Betaproteobacteria; order Burkholderiales; family Oxalobacteraceae; genus Janthinobacterium; species Janthinobacterium sp. BJB304. The sequence goes on along the minus strand of NZ_PDZN01000019.1, from coordinate 120,530 downwards.
CGCACGGCAGGATACAGGCGGGCATTTTTCCGATATACTTGCGCGTCTGGTTGGAAGCCTAGGCCAGTATTTTAATAATCGTAGTTCACGGTGAATAGGGTTCAGACTCTGTGCACCGCATGTGAAAGGTTTATCATGACAGTAGAAAACATCAACAAAGCCGCTATCATCGCGGACAACGCACGTGGTCAAAACGACACCGGCTCCCCTGAAGTGCAAGTTGCACTGCTGACAGCTCGCATCAACGAACTGAACGGCCACTTCAAAGCTCACTCGAAAGATCACCACTCCCGCCGCGGCCTGATCATGATGGTCAACCGTCGTAAGAGCCTGTTGTCCTACCTGAAGGCTAAAGACGCTACCCGTTATCGCGACCTGATCGCTAAACTTGGTCTGCGCAAGTAATTTTTGCCGTACAAGGTTTATACAGAAATGCCTGCGCCAGTTCGCTGACGCGGGCATTTTGTCATTTGAATTCCGGATTTATGTCGAGAAGTACAGTATTCTCTACCGATATCATGTTTTAAAAGTAAAGTAGCAAAGGTGGCAACAAGTAAAGGCAGCATTTTTACGCCGCCTGTGGTGAGGTGAACGACAGCCCCTGAAAATCTGTCGGCAATTAGAAAAGGGATACCCCATGTTTAACAAAGTTACGAAAACCTTCCAGTACGGTCAACATCAAGTGACCCTGGAAACCGGCGAAATCGCGCGTCAGGCATCCGGCGCAGTGCTGGTGTCGATCGAAGATACCGTCGTTCTGGCAACGGTGGTGGCACGCAAAGATGCCAAGCCAGGCCAGGATTTCTTCCCTTTGACGGTTGATTATGTCGAAAAAACCTATGCTGCCGGTAAAATTCCGGGCGGTTTTTTCAAGCGCGAAGGCCGTCCTTCCGAAAAAGAAACACTGACATCGCGTCTGATCGACCGTCCTATCCGTCCGCTGTTCCCGGAAGGCTACCTGAATGAAGTGCAAGTCATCATTCACGTGTTGTCGGTCAACCCTGAAATCGATCCGGACATCGCCGCCATGATCGGTGCCTCCGCTGCCCTGTGCGTGTCGGGCGTGCCTTTCAACGGTCCTATCGGCGCCGCGCGCGTCGGTTACGCCAACGGCCAGTACATCCTGAACCCGACCGTCCAGCAACTGAAAACGTCGGAAATGGACCTGGTGGTCGCCGGTACCGAAACGGCCGTGCTGATGGTCGAATCGGAAGCGAAACAGCTGTCCGAAGAAATCATGCTGGGCGCCGTGGTCTTCGGCCACGACCAGATGAAAGTCGTCATCAATGCGATTCACGACCTGGTGCGTGACGGCGGCAAGCCGGAAGTGGAATGGGCGCCTGCGCCGAAAAACGAAGCACTGATCGCCCGCGTCGCGCATTTCGCCAACGCCAAGATCAATGATGCGTATCAAACCAAGGATAAGCAGGAACGTACGGCCAAGCTGAAGGCGGCAACGTCGGAAGTGATCGCCGACCTGTCGGCCGAAGCGGCTGCCAACGGCGGCGCGTCGATCGACAGCGCTGAAGTGAACAACATCCTGTTCGACATCGAAGCGAAAATCGTGCGTACGCAAATCCTGGACGGCGAGCCACGCATCGACGGCCGCGACACCCGCACCGTGCGTCCGATCTCGATCCGCACCAGCGTGCTGCCACGCACCCACGGTTCGGCCCTGTTCACGCGCGGCGAAACGCAGGCGCTGGTCGTCGCTACCCTGGGCACCGCCCGCGACAGCCAGAAGATCGATGCGTTGATGGGCGAGTTCACCGATTCGTTCATGCTGCATTACAACATGCCTCCGTTCGCCACCGGCGAAACGGGTCGTGTCGGCACGCCAAAACGCCGCGAGATCGGCCACGGCCGCCTGGCCAAGCGCGCGCTGATCGCCGCCCTGCCGGCAGCTGAAGAATTCAGCTACTCGGTGCGCCTGGTATCGGAAATCACGGAATCGAACGGTTCCTCGTCGATGGCATCGGTCTGCGGCGGCTGCCTGGCACTGATGGACGCCGGCGTGCCGATGAAAGAACACGTGGCCGGTATCGCCATGGGCCTGATCAAGGAAGGCGGCAAGTTTGCCGTGCTGTCCGACATCCTGGGCGACGAAGATCACCTGGGCGACATGGACTTCAAGGTAGCCGGTACCCGCAACGGTATCACGGCACTGCAGATGGACATCAAGATCATGGGTATCACCAAGGAAATCATGCAAGTGGCACTGGCGCAAGCCAAGGAAGGCCGCGAGCACATCCTGGGCGAAATGCAAAAAGCCATGCCGCACGTCAAAACCGAACTGTCCGATTTCGCACCGCGTCTGATCACCATCAAGATCAACCCGGAAAAAATCCGTGACGTGATCGGCAAGGGCGGCGCCGTGATCCGCGCGCTGACCGAAGAGACGGGCACCCAGATCGACATCAGCGACGAAGGCGTGGTCACCATCGCTTCCGTCGACGCTGCTGCCGGCCAGGAAGCCAAGCGCCGCATCGAAGAACTGACCGCTTCCGTCGAAGTGGGCAAGACCTACGAAGGCACCGTGCTGAAACTGCTGGACTTCGGCGCCATCGTGCAAGTCATGCCAGGCAAGGACGGCTTGCTGCACATCAGCCAGATCGCCAACGAGCGCGTCAACGCCGTGGCCGACTACCTGAAAGAAGGCCAGCTGGTCCGCGTCAAGGTTCTGGAAACGGACGACCGCGGCCGCCTGAAGCTGTCGATGAAAGCTGCCGAAGGCAACGAAGCGCCAGCCGCCTAAGTCAGACTGACTGCGGCCTCGGCCGCATGCTCAAAAACCGCCAGCGCGCAAGCCCTGGCGGTTTTTTTGCGCCGCGTTTGTGCTGCATCAAGGTAGATGCCGCTTTGCGCATCGGCTTTGATCCAGCTCGCGTTGGCCAGTTTTGCGCCTTGTAGATTCGGCATGGGATCTTCCCCTGAACGAGTCTTCCAAGGAGATGCAGCATGCGCACATTCTGCGGGCTGGCCGCCGCTTTTCTGCTTGCCGTCGCGCCCGGCGTCCGGGCACAGCTGGACAACGCACCCACGCCGGTGCCGTTGCCGATTCCCATCGCCGCCGCGTCCACGGCCATGCCGGCGCAAGACCTCGACGCCTTGCGCGCCGTGCATGCGCGCGAAATCAATGACCTCAGCACCTTCAGGACGGCGGGCTTGCCGCGGGACGCTATCGACGCCTACCTCGATAGCGGGCCAGGGCAGCAATTTTTGCGCGAACTGCGCGCCGCCGATCCTGCCGCCTCGGCCGACACCCTCTATGCGCGGGCCGTCGAGCAGCTCGCGTCCGGCAGCACCTTGCCGGACCTGCAGCCGATGGCTGCCGCGCTGGTAAAAATCGTGCCGCATGGCCAGAATGTGTCGCCGTATTCGCCATACTTCACCACCAGCGCGCAATTGCAGCTGGTATCGGGCCGCTGCGCCACCCTGGCCGACTGCTTCGGCTTGCCCTTGAAGAGCGAGGCGCCGCTGTATGATGTGTATCAGATCATGCCCAAGGGCACCGTCAACGTGTTCGTCAGCCAGGTCGCGCCGACGGAAGAGTTGGGCGGGCTGGTGCGGCGCAAGGGCGGGGCGCAGCAGTATTTGCTCCCCAACCGCAGCTTGTGGTCGGCCCCCGTGCTGATCGGCACGATCAAGAATTGAGGAGAGAAGATGGATCAGCAGCGTTTGCAAGCCCATGCCGCCGAACTGGAGCAGTTGCTGGCGCGCCTGGCGAGCGCCGACGGCGAGGTGGCCGACCTGCGCAGCGCGCTCGAGCCGCTGCTGGCCCTGGCTGGCAGCGGTGCCTTGAGCGCGCCCTTGCCGTGGGGCGATATCCCCGGCGGGCGCTATTTTACGGAAGGCGGCTTGCGCCGGTACCCCGAGCTGGAGCAGGCATTTGCCCGCTTCCGCATCGAAGCGACGGGCGGCGAATCGCCGGCCCTGCGCAAGCTGCGCGGCGAAATATGATTAATATTTAGTTAACGTATAGTTAATATAAGGTATCAATTGTTGTTTATGGGTAATTGAGAGTCGGTATTGCTTGACGACAAAATCTTATTCCCTGACCATGGCGCATCCCTCCCGATTTTCTCTTTTTTATTGGATGCACCATGTTGTCCTCCCTTAAGGCGCGGCTGATCGCCATCGCCGTTTCCATCGTCGTGCTGGCCATGCTGGCCGTCGCCATCGCCAATTTCTTTACCACGCGCTCCAGTACCCTGGCCGCGCTCGACACGCAGATGCTGCAGCTGTCGCACAGCCATGCCACGGCCATCGCCGAATGGCTGCGTTCCAAGCAGGCCGTCGTCGCTTCGCTCAAGCAGGGCGCTGCGGCGGCCGATCCGCTGCCGGCCCTGAAGGCGGCCGAGCAGGCGGGCACCTTCGACATGGCGTATATCGGCTTTGCCGACAAGCACGCCGTCTTTTCGCAGGAGCGCAAGCGCGCCGCCGACTACGATCCCACGGCGCGCCCGTGGTACAAGCTGGCGTCCGAGGTGGGTGGCCCCATCATCACGGCGCCGTATATCGGCGCCAGCACGGGCAAGCTGGTGGTGACGTTCGCCGAGCCGCTGGGCGGCAAGGGCAGCGTGACGGGCGTGATGGCGGCCGACGTGATGATGGACGCGGTCGTGCAAAACGTCGCCTCGATCAAGCCGACGGCGGCCAGCTACGGCTTTCTCGTCGATGGCGGCGGCAAGATCATCGCCCATCCGGACGCCAAGCTGACCCTCAAGCCCCTGGCCGAACTCGATCCGGGGCTGAGCGCGCAGGCGCTGGCCGATATCGAAAAGAGCGGTGATGGCGCGGCCATCCGCCTGGACGGGCGCGACGGCATCTTGCATGTGAGTAAGGTTCCGGGCAGCGACTGGCTGCTGGCCACCGTGCTGGACCGCACGGAAGCCACGCAAGCCTTGAGTTCCATGCTGCGCGCCTCGGCCCTGACGGCGCTGCTGGTGCTGGCCCTGGCCGCCACGGTACTGAGCGTGCTGGTGGCGCGCGCCTTGCGCCGCCTGGGCCTGGTGCGCGACGCCATGGAAGCGATCGCCACGGGGGACGGCGACCTGACCAGCCGCCTCGACGCGGAAGGCACGGACGAGCTGGCGCAGATCGCCAAGGCCTTCAATTTGTTCGTGGAAAAGATCGCCACCGTGCTCGTGCAGATCCGCAGCATCAGCACCCTGGTGCGCAGCGAATCGGCCGATATTGCCGCCGGCAATGCCGACCTGTCCTCGCGCACGGAAGCGCAGGCGGGCGCGCTGGAAGAAACGGCCAGTTCGATGGATGAGCTGACCTCGACCGTCAAGCAGAATGCGGAAAACGCGCATGCGGCCAACGAGCTGGCCGTTTCCGCTTCGGAAGTGGCGGCCAAGGGCGGCCGCGTGGTGCAGCAGGTGGTGGGCACCATGGCCGGCATCCAGGAAAGCTCGCGCAAGATCGTCGACATCATCGGCGTGATCGACGGCATCGCCTTCCAGACGAATATCCTGGCTCTGAACGCGGCCGTCGAGGCGGCGCGCGCGGGCGAGCAGGGCAGGGGCTTTGCCGTGGTGGCGTCCGAAGTGCGCAACCTGGCGCAACGCTCCGCTGGCGCGGCGAAGGAAATCAAGGAATTGATCGGCGATTCAGTGGAGAAGGTCGATGCGGGCGGCCGCCTCGTCAATGAAGCGGGCCAGACCATGGACCAGGTGGTGGCCTCGGTGCAGCAACTGACGACCATCATGAGCGAGATCACGGTGGCCAGCCGCGAACAGAGCGCCGGCATCGGCGAGATCAATACGGCCGTCACGCACATGGACACCATGACGCAGCAGAACGCGGCCCTCGTCGAGCAAGCGGCGGCCGCCGCGGAAAGCCTGCAGGAACAGGCCGTGGACCTGGCGCAAGCCGTCGGCATGTTCCGCCTGGGCGATGCTGGCCCTGCTGCGGCATCTGCACCGGTGGCGCGCCTCAAGGCGAAGCCGGCCGCGCCAGCGCCGCGCGCGCCGGCCCGTGCGCTGTCGCCGGCCAAGCCCGTCAAGGCGGCCAAGTCCGGCGCCGACGAGTGGGAAGAGTTTTAAGCTGCAAGCGCAGCGATCTGCGCGTTCATCCGCGTTTTTGTCAGGTCAGCCTGCCAAAAGCGCAGTTCGTCGCAATCGGCGTGTCTGGCGGGGGCGGTATGGCTATAGTGACACCATACCGCAAGCCCACTGCCAGACACCCGAGGAGAACAACATGAACGTCGCTAAAAACATGGAAATCATCGCCGTTGCCGCCGCCATCGTGCTCGGCGCCGGCTGCTACGCCATCGCTCCGGCCGCCCCGGCCCTGCAAGTGGCCAGTTCCACGGCCACCGTGGCCGCGCCAGCAAACAAGGCTGCCATGCAAGTGGTGGTCGTCAAGGCCAAGCGCCTGAACGCGGCCGAAAAAGCCCGTTTCGCATAAGACACCTATCAAAACCTACTGCGCGTCGCGATTTGCGGCTTCCGATGCTCACTGTGCATTCGCACAGTTCCGCTTCTCGGGCCAACGGGGGCGCCGAGCCTCACTGCCGCTCGCTACGGTTTTGTCAGGCGTTAAAGCCATTGTCAGCAATTTTCGACACTGCTACAGTGCTGCTGCGCGATGCAATGCCGGCCGCCCGACGCGGGCGCCGCAATACATAAAAACAAGATACCGAGGATGCACTACATGAAAAAGATACTGCAACTGGCGCTGCTGTTCCTGGCGACACTGGGCCTGGTGCGCGGCGTGGCCGCAGAGACCCGCTTGCTGGAAATGCGCAACGTCGACGCCCGCGTGGTGCGGGTCAAGCTCGACGGCGTGATGGAGGTGCGCATCCGCCAGGGCAACGTGCCTTCGCTGAGCATCACGGCCGACAAGCGCTACATCGCCGATGTCAGCACGGCGCAAAGCGGCGACACCCTGCACATCGAAACGGAAGTGCGCGGCTTCAAGCTCGGCCCTTCGTCGATCCGCGCCGACCTGGTCTTGCCGAACTTGCGCGAACTGAGCTCGGAAGGCTTCGGTAGTACCGACATCACGGGTTTCAAGGGCGAGGAGCTGACCTTGTCGCTGGAAGGGGCGGGCAGCATCAAGCTGGTGGGCGACTACCGCAAGCTCAATGCCAGCCTGGGCGGCGTGGGCAGCATGCAGCTGTGGATCGGCAACAATGAGCGCGCGGAGCTGGACTTGCAGGGCGCCGGTTCCGTGGTGCTGGGCGGACGCGGACGCCTGCTGAAAGCGAGCCTGGGCGGCCTGGGCAGCCTGAACGCGCAGCAGTTCGAAGTCGATGCCGTCAACCTTGAATTGAGCGGCCTGGGTAATGCTACGGTGAATGCCCATACGAATGCCAAGCTGAACCTGAGCGGACTCGGTTCGGTGGTGGTGTACGGCAAACCGGCCAATCGCGATGTCAGCGTCGAGGGCCTGGGCAAAGTTAGCTGGAAGTAAAAGCATCCTGCCGCAGGCCTTCTGCAGGACAAGAATAAGTTGTCAGACCACATCCCATTCCGATGAAAAAACTGATCATTACATTACTCATGCTGTTGACGATACAGCTACCCGCGCGGGCCGGCTTCGCCGAAGGCGCCAGCGCCTACAACAACAAGAATTACGCGCTGGCTTACAAAGAAATATTGCCCCTTGCTAAGACCGGCAATGCCGATGCCCAGCATTTGCTGGGTTTGATGTATTACATGGGGCGGGGCTTGCCGCAGGATTACAAGCAAGCCATGTTCTGGCACCGCAAGGCGGCCGAGCAGGGCAAGGCCGACGCCCAGTACGTGGTGGGCGCCATGTATTACACGGGCAACGCCGTGCTGCAGGACCACAAGCAGGCCGTCGGCTGGTTCCGCAAGGCGGCCGAGCAGAACCATGCCGAGGCGCAGCAGGTGCTGGGCCTGATGTACCGCTATCACATGGGCGGCGTGCAGCAGGACAATGTCATCGCCTACATGCTGTGGAACCTGGCGGCCGCGAATGGCAACGCGAATGCGGCCGACCAGCGCGCCGCCGTGGTGCGCAAGATGACGCATGAGCAGGTCGAGGAAGGGCAGGCCCTGTCGGCCCAATGGAAGCCGGGCACGCCCTTGCCGCGCCAGTCGAAAACGGGCGGTGGCTGAGAGGCCATGTAGCGGCCTGCAAGGGTGGACGGCTTGGCGTACAATCGCCGTTTTCCCTTGAAAGAGTCCCGCCATGCGTGCAGTTGCCATCAGCCAGCCAGGTCCCGCCGACGTTTTGCAGATCGCCGAACGTCCCACGCCGCAATATAAGGCGGGCGAACTGTTGATCAAGGTGCATGCGGCCGGCATCAACCGCCCGGACGTGCTGCAGCGCCTGGGCAAGTATGCGCCGCCTGCGGGCGCCTCGGACTTGCCTGGCCTGGAAGTGGCGGGCGAAGTCGTCGATGGCGATTTCACCAACACGGCATTCAAGAAGGGCGACCTGGTCTGCGCGCTGGTGCAGGGCGGCGGCTATGCCGAATACTGCGCCGCACCCGCCGGCCAGTGCCTGCCCTTGCCGAAAGGCTTGACGGCGCTGGAAGGCGCGTCCTTGCCGGAAAACTTCTTTACCGTCTGGAGCAATGTGTTCGACCGCTGCGCGCTGGCCGATGGCGAAACGTTATTGGTGCAGGGCGGCACGTCCGGCATCGGCGTGACGGCCATTCAATTGGCGGCCGCGCTCGGCCACCGCGTGTTCGCCACGGCGGGCAGCGACGAGAAAGCGCGCGCTTGCGAGGCGCTGGGCGCCGAACGCGGTATCAATTACCGCACGGAGGATTTCGTTGCCGTCGTCAAGGAATTGACCGATGGCAAAGGTGTCGACGTCATCCTCGACATGGTGGGCGGCGACTACCTGCCGCGTGAAATCGATTGCCTGGCCGACGATGGCCGCATCGGCCTGATCGCCGTGCAGGGCGGCACCAAGGCGGAACTGGACCTGGGCGCCTTGCTGCGCCGCCGCCTGACGGTGACAGGTTCCACCTTGCGCCCCCGTTCCGTCGCCTTCAAGGCGGCCATCGCAAACCATCTGCGCACGACCGTCTGGCCGCTGATCGAGGCGGGCAAGATCAAGCCCGTAATCTATCAAACTTTCCCGTTGGAAAAGTCCAACGAGGCGCATGCCTTGATGGAAGCGAGCACGCACGTGGGCAAGATCATGTTGCAAGTTGCCTGAAACGGGGCACTGCCTGTTTGACCGGCATCGGTGCCGGAGTTAGAATGACGGGTTATTAAGAATTTAGGCTACTATGCGTCGCAAACTCGTCGTCGGAAATTGGAAAATGAACGGCAGTCGCACCTCGAACGCGGTGTTATTGTCTGAAATAGTGGCTGGCCTGGCTGCTTCTGGCGCCGCCAGCGCCGTCTGTGTGCCTGCGCCGTATCTGGCGCAGTGCCAGGCGCAATTGGCAGGCACGGCGCTGGGCTGGGGCGCGCAGGATGTTTCCGCGCACGCCAGCGGCGCCTACACGGGCGAAATCTCGGCCGCCATGCTGCAGGATTTCGGTTGCGGCTATGTGGTGATCGGGCATTCCGAGCGCCGCGCCTACCATGGCGAGAGCGATGCGCAAGTGGCGGCCAAGACGGTTGCAGCGCTGACGGCAGGCATCACGCCTATCGTCTGCATCGGCGAGACCCTGGCGCAGCGCGAAGCGGGCCAGACCGACGCGGTCGTGGCGCAGCAGCTGGGTGCCGTGCTGGCGGCGATTTCCGCCGACGACGTGGCAAAGCTGGTGCTGGCCTACGAGCCGGTGTGGGCCATCGGCACGGGCAAGACGGCCACGCCGCAGATGGCGCAGGACGTGCATCAGGTATTGCGCGCCCAGCTGGCGGCAAAGAATGCGGTAGCGGCGGCCGGCGTGCAGATCCTGTACGGCGGCAGCATGAAGCCGGAGAACGCAAAAGAATTGATGGCGATGCCGGATATCGATGGCGGTCTGATCGGTGGAGCAGCATTGAAGGCGGCGGATTTCCTGGCGATTATTCACGCCGCCGATTGAATTAATTTAAACTAAGAATGGAATTGCAATGAACATGATGTTCAATCTGGTAGTGGTAGTACAGGTTATTTCGGCATTGTCGATTATCGCGCTGGTGTTGCTGCAGCACGGCAAGGGCGCCGACATGGGTGCCGCGTTTGGTTCGGGCGCCTCGGGCAGCCTGTTCGGTGCGACGGGTTCGTCGAACTTCATGTCGAAATCGACGGGTGTTGCTGCCGCAATCTTCTTCGGCGCCACGCTGGCCCTGTCGCTGATGGCCAATCAGCGCGCCACCACGGTAGGCGGCGGCGTGATGGACAAAGTCGTCAAGCCAGTGCCGGTCACCGGCGCGGGCGCGATCCCGACGACGGTACCTGCGGCAGCTCCGGCGGCCAGTGCTCCGGCAGCGGCCGCACCGGTTGCCAGCACCCCGGCAGGCGCGATTCCGAAGTAATTCTGTCGCAACTCGATACCTCATCGAGAGTAATTCTCATTACGGGCAGATTATTGCTCAATGTTTCAGCAGCGCGGCAGGAAAAAATCGTGACGCGCTGGAAGATGTAAAAATTTATCGTTTTTATCTGTGTTTTGATGCATTTGTGCATTAACTTTAGCGGCAAAGCAGAGTAGAATACGGGCCTTACCGCCGACGTGGTGAAATTGGTAGACACGCTATCTTGAGGGGGTAGTGGCGCAAGCTGTACGAGTTCGAGTCTCGTCGTCGGCACCAGAAATCAGAAGCCAGCAACGGCGCACGAGCCATGGCTCGTACAAAGTTGCTGGCTTTTTTTACGAGGATGTGTCGTTCGATCCTGGTCTTAGCTTTGATTGGGGTCGTGCGTTAGATACGCTGCAAATGATCGCAGCGTCCTCATTTAACCGATCGTTCAATATAAGCTCATCAATCGTGAACCTCGAAAATTACTTCCCCGTCCTGCTGTTCATTATTATCGGCCTCGGTGTCGGTATCGCTCCCCAGCTCCTGGGGCGCCTGTTAGGCCCTAACAAGCCTGATGCAGCAAAACTCTCCCCGTACGAATGTGGCTTTGAAGCATTCGAAGACGCGCGCATGAAATTCGATGTGCGCTACTATCTGGTCGCAATCCTGTTTATTTTGTTCGATCTGGAAACGGCATTCTTTTTCCCATGGGGCGTTGCAATGCGCGACCTGGGCTGGGCCGGTTTCGTCACGATGATGGTGTTCATCGCTGAATTCGTGGTCGGATTTTGGTACATTTGGAAGAAAGGTGCCCTTGACTGGGAATAAGCCATGGCTATTGAAGGCGTATTAAGCGAAGGTTTCATCACCACCTCGGCCGACAAGCTGATCAACTGGGCGCGCACCGGGTCTATGTTCCCGATGACGTTCGGTCTGGCCTGCTGTGCGGTCGAAATGATGCATGTGGGCGCAGCCCGCTACGATATGGACCGTTTCGGCGTCGTGTTTCGTCCGTCGCCGCGTCAGTCCGACGTCATGATCGTTGCCGGTACCCTGTGCAACAAGATGGCGCCGGCCCTGCGCAAGGTCTACGACCAGATGGCAGAGCCACGCTGGGTCATCTCGATGGGTTCCTGCGCCAATGGCGGCGGGTACTACCATTACTCCTATTCCGTGGTGCGCGGTTGCGACCGCATCGTGCCCGTCGACGTGTATGTGCCTGGCTGTCCGCCGACCGCTGAAGCCTTGCTGTACGGCATCATGCAGTTGCAGAACAAGATCAAGCGTACCAGCACGATCGCACGCTAACCGGGCCGCTTCAGATTATGACAACACATTTAGAAGTATTGCAAAACGCCCTCGGCACTGCCCTGGGCGATCGCGTTAGCACGACGGTTGCGCTGGGCGAAGTCACCTTGCAGGTCAAGGCCGAGGACTACCTGGCCGTGATGCAGACCTTGCGCGATGATCCGAGCCTGCATTTCGAGCAATTGCTCGACCTGTGCGGCGTCGACTACTCGACCTATGGCGACGGCAGCTGGGATGGCCTGCGTTTCGCGGCCGTCTCGCACTTGCTGTCGGTCAAGCACAACTGGCGCGTGCGCGTGCGCGTGTTCGCGCCCGACGACGACATGCCGCTGCTGCCGTCCGTGGTCGGTATCTGGCGCGCCGTCAACTGGTACGAGCGCGAAGCATTCGACCTGCTGGGCATCCTCTTCGAAGGCCACAACGACTTGCGCCGCCTGCTGACCGACTACGGTTTCATCGGCCATCCGTTCCGCAAGGATTTCCCCGTCTCCGGCTATGTCGAGATGCGTTACGATCCGGAACAAAAGCGCGTGATTTACCAGCCCGTGACGATCGAGCCGCGGGAAAACGTGCCGCGCGTGATCCGCGAAGAACATTACGGGATGAAATAATGGCTGAGATTAAGAACTACACCCTGAACTTTGGGCCGCAGCATCCGGCCGCGCACGGTGTGCTGCGCCTGGTGCTGGAGATGGATGGCGAAGTCATCCAGCGCGCCGACCCGCATATCGGCCTGCTGCACCGCGCCACCGAAAAGCTGGCCGAACAGAAGACCTACCTGCAATCCGTGCCGTACATGGACCGTCTCGACTATGTGTCGATGATGTGCAATGAACATGCGTACGTGATGGCCATCGAAAAGATGCTGGGCCTGGAAGTGCCGCTGCGCGCGCAATACATCCGCGTCATGTTCGACGAGATGACGCGCATCCTGAATCACCTGATGTGGCTCGGCACCCACGCGCTGGACGTCGGCGCCATGGGCCCGTTCCTGTATTGCTTCCGCGACCGCGAAGACTTGTTCGACGCCTACGAGGCAGTCTCGGGCGCGCGCATGCACGCGGCCTACTACCGCCCGGGCGGCGTGTACCGCGACCTGCCGGACGCGATGCCGCAGCACAAGGCGTCGATCATCCGCAACGCCAAGGCCATCGGCAAGCTCAACGAAAACCGCCAGGGTTCGCTGCTGGACTTCATCGAAGACTTCGCGCGCCGCTTCCCGAACTCGGTGGACGAGTACGAAACCTTGCTGACCGACAACCGTATCTGGAAACAGCGTACCGTCGGCATCGGCGTGGTTTCGCCGGAAGATGCACTGGCCATGGGCTTTACTGGCGCCATGCTGCGCGGCTCGGGCGTGCAGTGGGATTTGCGCAAGAAACAGCCGTACGAAGTGTACGACCTGATGGATTTCGACATTCCTATCGGCACCAACGGCGATTGCTACGACCGCTACCTGGTTCGCGTGGAAGAGCTGCGCCAGTCGAACCGCATCATCAAGCAATGCGTGGAGTGGCTGCGCAACAATGAAGGTCCTGTCATGACCAGCAACCGCAAGGTGGCGCCTCCGGGCCGCGTCGACATGAAGACCAACATGGAATCGCTGATTCACCACTTCAAGCTGTTCACGGAAGGTTTCCACGTGCCGCCAGGCGAGGCCTACAGCGCCGTGGAACATCCGAAGGGCGAGTTCGGCGTGTACCTGGTGTCCGATGGCGCCAACAAGCCGTACCGCATGAAACTGCGCGCGCCAGACTACGCCCACTTGCAGTCGCTCGACGAGATGGCGCGTGGGCACATGCTTGCCGACGCCGTGACCATCATCGGGACGCAAGATATCGTGTTCGGCAGTATTGACCGCTAAGAGGCAAAAAGTATGTTGTTATCAGAGCAATGCTATAAGAAAATTGACCGCGAGCTGGCCAAGTACCCGGCCGACCAGCGTCAGTCGGCCGTCATGGCCGCGCTGGCCCATGCCCAGGATGAACTGGGCTGGCTGGCACCGGAAACCATGAAGGAACTGGCCGATTACATCGGCATGCCGGCGATTGCCGTGCAGGAAGTGGCCACGTTCTACAATATGTACAACGTGAAACCCGTGGGCAAGCACAAGATCACCGTGTGCACCAACCTGCCATGCGCCCTGTCGGGCGGCGTGCGCGCTGCAGAGTACCTGAAGCAGAAACTCGGTATCGATTTCCGCGAAACCACCGCAGATGGCCAGTTCACCCTGGTTGAGGGCGAGTGCATGGGTGCTTGCGGCGATGCGCCGGTCTTGCTGGTCAGTAATAAAACCATGTGCAGCTGGATGTCGAACGAGAAAATCGACGCCATGCTGGAGGAACTCAAGAAATGACGTCACTCCACAACCGCCATATCGATCCATTGATCCTGAAGGATCTGGATGGCAAGAACTGGCATTTGCAAGATTATGTGAACCGCGGCGGCTACAGCGCCCTGCGGCGTATCCTGGAAGAGAAAATCACGCCGGAACAGATCATCGCCGACCTCAAGGCCTCGTCCTTGCGCGGCCGTGGCGGCGCGGGTTTCCCTACCGGCTTGAAGTGGAGCTTCATGCCGCGCCAGTTCCCTGGCCAGAAATACCTCGTCTGCAATACAGATGAAGGCGAACCGGGCACTTTCAAGGACCGCGACATCATTCGTTACAATCCCCATGCCCTGATCGAAGGCATGGCCATTGGCGCTTATGCGATGGGCATCACCGTCGGTTATAACTATATCCACGGTGAAATCTTCCAGGAATACCTGCGTTTCGAAGAAGCGCTGGAAGAGGCGCGCGCCGCCGGTTTCCTGGGCGACAAGATCATGGGCAGCGAGTTCTCGTTCCAGTTGCATGCGCACCATGGTTATGGCGCCTACATCTGCGGCGAAGAAACGGCCCTGCTCGAGTCGCTGGAAGGCAAGAAAGGCCAGCCGCGCTTCAAGCCGCCTTTCCCCGCCTCGTTCGGCCTGTACGGCAAGCCGACGACGATCAACAACACGGAAACCTTCGCGGCCGTGCCTTTCGTGCTGAACATCGGTCCAGAGAAATACCTGGCGATGGGCAAGCCGAACAATGGCGGTTCGAAGATCTTCTCGATCTCGGGCGACGTGGAAAAACCGGGCAACTACGAAGTGCCGCTCGGCACCCCGTTTGCGACCCTGCTGGAACTGGCAGGCGGCATGCGCGGTGGCAAAAAGATCAAGGCCGTGATTCCTGGCGGCTCGTCCGCGCCGGTGATCCGCGGCGACATCATGATGCAGACCGACCTGGACTACGACTCGATCGCGAAAGCCGGTTCGATGCTGGGTTCGGGCGCCGTCATCGTGATGGACGAAACACGCTGCATGGTGAAGGCGCTGGAACGCCTGTCCTACTTCTACTTTGAAGAATCGTGCGGCCAGTGTACGCCTTGCCGTGAAGGCACAGGCTGGATGTACCGCATGGTGCACCGCATCGAGCAGGGGCAGGGTCGTCCAGACGACCTGGACATGCTCAACTCGATCGCCGACAACATCCAGGGCCGCACCATTTGCGCGCTGGGCGATGCGGCTGCCATGCCGGTACGGGCCTTCATTAAGAATTTCCGTGAAGAATTTGAATATCATATCGAGCACAAGCATTGCTTAGTGCCCGCATATATCTAAGCTGCGTCAGGTAACGATCACCATGGTTGAAATCGAAATAGACGGCAAAAAAGTCGAAGTCCCTGCTGGTAGCATGGTGATGGACGCCGCCAACAAATTGGGAACCTACATTCCGCACTTCTGCTATCACAAGAAATTGTCGATCGCAGCGAACTGCCGCATGTGCCTGGTCGAAGTGGAAAAGGCGCCCAAGCCTTTGCCCGCTTGCGCGACCCCGGTCAGTGCCGGCATGATCGTGCGCTCCGCCAGCGATAAAGCTGTGCAGGCGCAAAAGTCGGTCATGGAATTCTTGCTGATTAACCACCCGCTCGATTGCCCTATCTGCGATCAGGGCGGCGAATGCCAGTTGCAAGACTTGGCCGTGGGTTACGGCAAGAGCGAATCGCGCTACAAGGAAGACAAGCGCGTCGTCACGCCGAAGGAAGCCGGTCCGCTGGTCTCCATGCAAGAGATGTCGCGCTGCATCCAGTGCACCCGCTGCGTACGCTTTGGCCAGGAAGTGGCCGGCGTGATGGAGCTGGGCATGATCGGCCGCGGCGAACACTCGGAAATCGTGTCGTTTGTCGGCCAGACGGTCGACTCCGAACTGTCGGGCAACATGATCGACCTGTGCCCGGTCGGCGCACTGACCTCGAAGCCGTTCCGCTACAGCGCCCGTACGTGGGAACTGTCGCGCCGCAAATCGGTCAGCCCGCATGACGGCCTCGGCTCGAACCTGATCGTGCAAGTGAAAGCTGGCAAGGTCAAGCGCGTACTGCCGCTGGAAAACGAAGCCGTCAACGAGTGCTGGATCTCGGACAAGGACCGTTTCTCGTACGAAGCGCTGGACAGCGCCGAACGCCTGACGTCACCGATGCTGAAACAAGGCAACGAGTGGAAAGAAGTCGATTGGCAGACCGCGCTGGAATACGTGGCGCACGGTTTGAAAAATATCAAGCACGAGCATGGCGCTGACGCCATCGCCGCGCTGGCCACCCCGCATTCGACCGTCGAAGAGCTGGTCCTGCTGCAAAAAGTCGTCCACGGCCTCGGTTCCGAGCACGTCGACTTCCGCCTGCGCCAGACCGACTTCGCGCTCGACGCCGGCGTGAAACCTTGGCTGGGCATGCCGATCAACGAATTTGGCCAGATCAAGCGCGCCTTCGTCATCGGCTCGTTCCTGCGCAAGGATCACCCATTGCTGGCCACGCGTTTGCGCGCGTCCGTCAAGGGCGGCGCCAAGCTGTCGATCCTGCACGCCTCCGACGATGATCAGCTGATCACCATCGCCAACAAGATGATCGTCGCACCTGGCGATTGGCTGGCGGCCTTGTCGGAAGTGGTCGTCGCTGTTGCTAAAGCGAAAGAAATCACCGCGCCAGCCGGTTTTGAAGCGGTTGTTGCTTCGGACGTGGCCGTCGCCATCGCCGCCAGCCTGATGGCCGGCGACCATGGCGCCGTGCTGCTGGGTAACGCGGCAACGCAACACCCGCAAGCGTCGCAACTGCATGCTGCCGCGCAATGGATCGCCGAACAGACGGGCGCCAAGCTCGGTTACCTGACGGAAGCGGCCAACACGGTAGGCGCGCACCTGGTCGCCAAGCCGCGCGCCAACGTGCAAGCCGCCTTTGCTGCTCCGAAAAAAGCCTACGTGCTGCTGCACGCCGAGCCGGAACTCGATGCCGCCAATCCGCAAGCGGCCCGCGCCGCCCTCGATGGCGCCGACATGGTCGTGGCGATGTCGGCCTTCAAGCACGGCATGGAGTACGCCGATGTCTTGCTGCCGATCGCCCCGTTCGCTGAAACCTCGGGCACCTTCGTCAACTGCGAAGGCCGCGCGCAAAGCTTCAACGGCACCGTCAAGCCGCTGGCCGATACCCGTCCAGCCTGGAAAGTGCTGCGCGTCCTGGGCAACATCCTGGGCCTGGCCGGTTTCGACTACGATACCTCCGAAGCGATCCGCGACGAAGCGTTCGGCGCTGGCGTGACCGATCTGTCGGCACAGCTGAACAATATCGCCAAGAACGCACCGGAAGCGGCAAGCTACGCACCGGCTTCGCCAGCGCTGCAACGCATCGCCGACGTGCCGATCTACTTCGCCGACGCGCTGGTCCGCCGCTCCGAACCGCTGCTGCGCACGGTCGACGGCGCCGCGCCGCAAGCCCATCTGTCGCCAGCATTGGCCGAGAAGCTGGGCATCAAGGCGGGCGACAAGGTCAAAGTGGCGCAAGGCTCCGGCAGCGCCATCCTGGTGGCGGCAATTCATGCCGGCCTGCCAGCCAATGTGGTCAAAGTGTCGGCGGCGCATGCCTCGACGGCCAGCCTGGGCGGCATGTTCGGTGACATCACAGTTGAAACAGCAGAGGGGAAAATCTGATGGCTCTGCCTGAATTTGTAAACGTCATCAACAGCAGCGGCCAGGATCTGCTGGGCGGCTCGTGGCCGTTCTTCTGGACCCTGATCAAGATCCTGTGCGTGCTGTTGCCGCTGATGGGCCTGGTTGCCTACCTGACCTTGTGGGAACGCAAGCTGATCGGCTGGATCCAGATCCGCGTCGGCCCGAACCGCGTCGGCCCATTGGGCTTGCTGCAGCCGATCGCCGATGCGCTGAAACTCTTGTTCAAAGAGATCATCATCCCGTCCAAGGCCGCCAAAGGCCTGTTCGTGATCGGCCCGATCATGACCATCATGCCGGCCTTGGCCGCCTGGTCGGTCGTGCCCTTCGGCCCGCAAGCCGTGCTGGCCAACGTCAACGCAGGCTTGCTGATGCTGCTGGCGATTACCTCGATGGAAGTCTACGGCATCATCATCGCCGGCTGGGCCTCGAACTCGAAGTACTCGTTCATGGGCGCCATGCGCGCTTCGGCACAGATGATTTCGTATGAAATCCCGATGGGCTTCGTGATGGTCATCGTGCTGATGGTCTCGGGCAGCCTGAACTTCATCGACATCGTCGGCGGCCAGCAGATCGGCTTCTTCGCCGACAAGGGCGTCAATTTCATGTCGTGGAACTGGCTGCCGCTGCTGCCGATGTTCGTCATCTACCTGGTGTCGGGCCTGGCTGAAGCCAACCGTCACCCGTTCGACGTCGTCGAAGGCGAGTCGGAAATCGTCGCCGGCCACATGGTCGAGTACTCGGGCATGGCCTACGCCATGTTCATGCTGGCCGAATACGCCAACATGATCCTGATCGGCGCCCTGGCTTCGATCATGTTCCTCGGTGGCTGGTCCGCACCATTTGCTTTCCTTGAGTTCTGGGGTGGTTTCGGCGGCTTCTTCTGGCTGTTCGCCAAGACCTTCTTCATCGTGTCGGTGTTCATCTGGGTACGCGGTACGTTCCCACGCTACCGTTATGACCAGATCATGCGCCTCGGCTGGAAAGTGTTTATCCCGTTGACGCTGGTCTACCTGGTCTTCGTCGCTGCCTGGATGCAGACATCCTGGAATATTTGGAAGTAAGAGAGTGCATACGAATGGATAAGGTAAAAGATTTCTTCAGCAGCCTCTTGTTAGGCGAGCTGATCAAGGGCATGGCGCTGACAGGCAAGTACATGTTTTCGCGCAAGATCACGGTGCAATTCCCGGAAGAGAAGACACCGATCTCGCCGCGTTTCCGTGGCTTGCACGCGCTGCGCCGCTACCCGAACGGCGAGGAACGTTGCATCGCCTGCAAACTGTGCGAAGCGGTTTGCCCGGCGATGGCCATCACGATCGAATCGGAACAGCGTGACGACGGTTCGCGCCGTACCACGCGTTACGATATCGACTTGACCAAGTGCATCTTCTGCGGTTTCTGCGAAGAGTCCTGCCCGGTCGATTCGATCGTCGAGACGCAAATCCTGGAATACCACGGCGAGAAACGCGGGGATTTGTATTACACGAAAGAGATGTTGCTGGCCGTAGGCGATCGTTATGAAAATGACATCGCCGCTGCGCGCGCCGCCGACGCACCTTATCGCTGATGGATGCGCCGTAGCCCCTGGCTGCGGCGCGCCCCTCGTTCATCTGTACGTCTATTGGGTTTTTTATGGACTTTAAAACAATTTTGTTTTACGCCTTCGCGCTGATCTTGATTCTGGCAGCGACGCGCGTCATCACGGCCCGTAATCCGGTCCACGCAGTACTGTTCCTGGTACTGTCCTTCTTCTCGGCAGCGGGCATCTGGATGCTGCTGCAAGCTGAATTCCTGGCCATCGTGCTGGTATTGGTATACGTCGGCGCCGTGATGGTGCTGTTCCTGTTCGTGGTCATGATGCTCGATATCAATATCGACCGCATGCGCGAAGGTTTCTGGGGCTACTTGCCACTGTCCGTGACGGTGGGCGTGATCATCGTGCTGGAAATGGCCGCCGTCCTGTGGCACGGTTTTCGCAACTTTGCGCCGAGCATCGCGCCAGTGAACGTCAACCTGGGCGGCACCAAGGAACTGGGCCTGTTGATCTATACCAAATATGTGTTCGCCTTCGAAATCGCCGCCGTCGTGCTGCTGGTGGCCATCGTCGCCGCGGTCGCACTGACTTTGCGCAAACGCAAGGACACCAAGCATTTTGCTCCAGGCGATGCCGTGCGCGTCAAGCGCAACGACCGCCTGAAGATCATCAAGATGGACGCGGTCGTCGAGCGTCCTGCGGCTGAGCCGGAAGTTAAGGAGGCACCATGACATTATCGCTCACACATTTTCTGGTCCTGGGCGCGATCCTGTTCGCAATCTCGATCGTCGGTATTTTCCTGAACCGCAAGAACATCATCGTATTGCTGATGGCAATCGAATTGATGCTGCTGGCGGTGAATATGAATTTCATCGCGTTCTCCCATTTCATGGGCGACGCGGCCGGTCAGATCTTCGTTTTCTTCATCCTGACGGTTGCCGCCGCTGAGTCGGCTATCGGTCTGGCTATTCTGGTGGTGATGTTCCGTAATCTGGATACCATCAACGTCGAAGACCTGGACAGCCTCAAAGGCTGATGTTTTTCAGACTCGATCTCTCGAATAATAACGATTAAGGTTCATCATGGCGGGGCAACTCCTCAACCCTAACCTCCTTCTTGCCGTACCGCTGGCGCCGCTGGCCGGTGCCGCGATTGCAGGCTTGCTTGGCACCCAGTTCCTGGGTAATTTGGTCGGACGCAAGACGTCGCATACCGCGACGATCCTGGGCGTACTGATTGCGTTCATCCTGTCCGTGCAGACACTGCTGGCAGTGATGGATGGCGCGACATTCAATGGCACGATCTATAACTGGATGACGATCGGCACCCTGAAGATGGAAGTGGGCTTCCAGATCGATTCGCTGTCGGCGATGATGATGTGCGTGGTCACCTTCGTCTCCCTGATGGTGCATATCTACACGATCGGCTACATGAAGGACGACGAAGGCTACAACCGCTTCTTCGCCTACATCTCGCTGTTCACGTTCTCGATGTTGATGCTGGTCATGGCCAACAACTTCCTGCAACTGTTCTTCGGTTGGGAAGCCGTGGGCCTGGTCTCCTACCTCTTGATCGGTTTCTGGTACCAGCGTCCGACGGCCATCGTGGCCAACATGAAGGCTTTCCTGGTCAACCGCGTGGGCGACTTCGGCTTCATCCTGGGCATCGGCCTGCTGCTGGCATTCGCCGGCACCATGAACTACCAGGAAGTGTTCGCCAAGAAAGACGAACTGGCGCTGCTGACGATGCCGGGCACCGACTGGGCTCTGCTGACCGTTGCCTGCATCTGCCTGTTCATCGGCGCGATGGGCAAATCGGCGCAGTTCCCGCTGCACGTGTGGCTGCCTGACTCGATGGAAGGTCCTACCCCGATTTCGGCACTGATCCACGCCGCAACGATGGTGACGGCCGGTATCTTCATGGTCTCGCGCATGTCGCCGCTGTTCGAACTGTCCGACACGGCACTGTCCTTCATCCTGGTGATCGGTTCCATCACGGCGCTGTTCATGGGTTTCCTGGGCATCATCCAGAACGACATCAAGCGCGTCGTCGCTTACTCGACCCTGTCGCAGCTCGGCTACATGACCGTGGCGCTCGGTTCGTCCGCATACTCCGTGGCCGTGTTCCACCTGATGACGCACGCATTCTTCAAGGCACTGCTGTTCCTGGGCGCCGGTTCCGTCATCATCGGCATGCACCATGACCAGGACATCCGCAACATGGGCGGCCTGCGCAAGTACATGCCGATCACCTGGATCACTTCCCTGGTCGGTTCGCTGGCCCTGATCGGCACGCCGCTGTTCTCCGGTTTCTACTCGAAAGACAGCATCATCGAAGCCGTCGAAGCGACGCACATCTGGGGCGCTGGCTTTGCCCAGTTCGCCGTGCTGGCTGGCGTGTTCGTCACCGCCTTCTACTCGTTCCGCATGTATTTCCTCGTCTTCCACGGCAAGGAACGTTTCGGCCAGGCACACGCGCACGGTCATGACGACCACCACGCGCCTGCGGCCAAGCATGATTCGGACGCGCACGATGAAGAAGACGAAGACGACCACGCGCACCATGGCCTGGAACCTGGCCAGAAGCCGCATGAGTCCCCGTTCGTCGTGTGGTTCCCGCTGGTGATGCTGGCGATCCCTTCCTTGATCATCGGTTACCTGACGATCGGCCCGATGCTGCATGGCGATTTCTTCAAGGGCGTGATTTTTGTCGGCGAAAACCATCCAGCAATGGAAGAGTTGTCGCATGAATTCCACGGCGCGATGGCGATGGCGATCCACGGCCTGTCGACGGCACCGTTCTGGCTGGCATTGTCCGGCGTGGTGGCAGCCTACTACTGCTACATGGTCAACCCGCGCGTACCGGCCTGGTTCTTTGCCAAGTTCCACGCGATCCACACCCTGCTGGACAACAAGTACTACATGGACAAGTTCAATGAAGTCGTGTTCGCCGGCGGTGCCCGCTTGCTGGGTAATGGCCTGTGGAACTTCGGTGACAAGAAGCTGATCGACGGTTTCGTCGTCAATGGCAGCGCCAAGGTTGTCGCCTGGCTGTCCTCGCTGTCGCGAGTGTTGCAGACCGGCTACATCTATCACTATGCATTCGTGATGATCCTGGGCGTGCTGGGCTTCCTGATCTATTTCCTGCCATTCTGGCCCGCTAAGTAAGCTGACCTGATAAAAGAATACTGAGAACCATGATGCAGTCTACGATTTCTACACTACCTCCTTACCTGAGTCTGTCGATCTGGGTGCCGATCATTTGCGGCGTCCTGGTCCTGGCTCTCGGCCGTGACAGCAAAGCGGGCTTTACCCGCTGGCTGTCGCTGGCTGGCGCCGTGCTCAGCATGCTGTGCACCTTGCCGCTGATTCAGCATTTCGACAACGCCGCGCACGGCATGCAATTCGTCGAAAAAGCGCCGTGGATTGAAACTTTCAATATCTGGTACTCGCTGGGTATCGACGGCCTGTCGCTGTGGTTCATTCCACTGACGGCCTTCATCACGGTCATCGTCGTCATTTCCGCTTGGCAAGTGATCGAGAAGCGCATCGCCCAGTACATGGGCTCCTTCCTGATCCTGTCGGGCCTGATGATCGGCGTGTTCTGCGCGCTGGACGGCTTGCTGTTCTACTTCTTCTTTGAAGCAACCCTGATCCCGATGTTCATCATCATCGGTATCTGGGGCGGTTCGAACCGCGTGTACGCGTCGTTCAAGTTCTTCCTGTACACCTTCTTCGGTTCGCTGCTGACCCTGGTTGCCATCATCTACCTGCGCAATGTGTCGGGCACCTTCGACATCCTGGCCTGGCACGCGTTCAAGCTGTCGATGAACGAGCAGATCTTCATCTTCCTGGCCTTCCTGATGGCGTTTGCCGTCAAAGTGCCAATGTTCCCGGTCCACACGTGGTTGCCGGACGTCCACGTGGAAGCGCCAACGGGCGGTTCCGCCGTGCTGGCCGCCATCATGCTGAAACTGGGCGCCTACGGCTTCCTGCGTTTTTCGCTGCCGATCACGCCGGACGCCAGCCACTACCTGTCGGGCTTCATGATCACCCTGTCGCTGATCGCCGTCATCTACATCGGTCTGGTTGCCCTGGTGCAAACCGACATGAAAAAACTGGTCGCCTATTCGTCGATCGCGCACATGGGTTTCGTCACCCTGGGCTTCTTCATGTTCAACGACATTTCGGTGCAGGGCGGTATCGTGCAGATGGTCTCGCACGGCTTCATCTCCGGCGCGATGTTCCTGTGCATCGGCGTACTGTATGACCGCATGCATACCCGCAACATCGCAGACTACGGCGGCGTCGTGAACCGCATGCCGAAATTTGCCGCCTTCTTCGTGCTGTTTTCGATGGCCAACTGCGGTCTGCCAGCGACGTCCGGCTTCGTCGGCGAGTTCATGGTGATCCTGGGCGCGGTGAAATACAACTTCTGGATCGGTCTGCTGGCTGCAACGGCACTGATCTGGGGCGCGGCGTACTCGCTGTGGATGGCCAAGCGCGTGGTGTTCGGCAAGATCAAGAACAAGCACGTGGCCGAATTGACCGACATCAACAAACGTGAATTCTTCATGCTTGCTGTGCTGGCCATCGCCGTGCTCGTGATGGGTCTGTACCCAGCCCCGTTCACCGACACGATGCAAACTTCGGTTGCCGACCTGCTGCAGCATGTCGCCATCAGCAAGTTGCCTTAAATAGAAGACCGATAACATGACTAATGCACCTAATCTGGTACCGCTGTACGCGGAAATCTTTCTGCTGATCGCCACGTCGGCGCTCTTGCTGATCGATATGTTCTTGCCTGCGGCGAAGCGTTCGATCACCTATGCGCTGTCCTTGCTGACCCTGGCCGGCTGCGCCTTGCTGACCGTGGGCGACTTCAACGCGGGCACCACCGTCTACACGTTCCACAATATGTTCGTGTCGGACCCGATGTCGCAGCTGCTGAAACTGTTCTCGTACGGCGCCGTGGCGCTGACCCTGATCTACTCGCGTGCCTATGCCACCGACCGCAGCATGCTGTCGGGTAACCTGGGGGGCGAGTTCTACGTGCTGGCCCTGTTTGCACTGCTGGGCCAGATGATCATGATCTCGGCCAACAACTTCCTGATCATCTACCTGGGTCTGGAATTGATGTCGCTGTCGCTGTACGCACTGATCGCGCTGCGCCGTGACAATGCCAAGGCCACGGAAGCGGCCATGAAATACTTCATCCTGGGCGCACTGGCTTCCGGTTTCATGTTGTACGGTATCTCGATGCTGTACGGCGCGTCCGGCACGCTGGACCTGGGCGAACTGCGCGTGGCGCTGGAAAACGGCAAGACCAACGGCACCATCATGGTCTTCGGCCTGGTGTTCCTGGTCGCGGGCCTGGCCTTCAAACTGGGCGTCGTGCCATTCCACATGTGGGTGCCTGACGTGTATCAAGGTTCGCCGACGGCCGTGACCCTGCTGCTGGGCGCGGCGCCGAAACTGGCCGCTTTCGCCATCACCCTGCGCTTGCTGGCCGAAGGCTTGCTGCCGATGGCGCATGACTGGCAGCAGATGCTGCTGGTGCTGGCCGTGATGTCGCTGGCCATCGGTAACTTCACCGCCATCGCGCAAACGAATTTGAAGCGCATGTTGGCGTACTCGACCATCGCGCAAATGGGCTTCGTCCTGCTGGGCTTGCTGTCCGGTACCGTCGACGCGCCGAACAACACGCTGAATGCGGCTGGCGCAGCCACCGCCTACGGCGCCTCGATGTATTACGTCATCACCTACGTGTTCACCACCCTGGGTACCTTCGGCGTGATCATGTTGTTGGCACGTAATGGTTTCGAAGCAGAAGAACTGGCCGACTTCAAGGGCCTGGGCAAACGCAGCCCGATCTTCGCGCTGGTGATGACCCTGTTCATGTTCTCGCTGGCCGGCGTGCCGCCGCTGATGGGCTTCATGGCCAAGTACTCGGTGCTCGCTTCGGTATTGGCGACGGGCCAGCTGTGGCTGACCATCGCCGCCGTGCTGTTCTCGCTGATCGGCGCGTTCTACTACCTGCGCGTCGTGAAAATGATGTGGTTCGACGAGCCGACCGACAGCAATGCGCTGGTCGTGCATGGCGACATGCGCGTCGTGCTGGCCCTGAACGGCGTGTTCGTTCTGGCCCTTGGTGTGATGCCTAACAGCATCCTGGCTGCCTGCGCGACCGCCATCACCAAGACCCTGGCGTCCTGATCGATGGATGTCACCGCCTCGAGCTGGCTGGTGATCGCCCTGGGCATCCTGGGCGCCAACCTGCCTTTCCTGAACGAGAAACTGTTTGCCGCCGTGCCGCTGAAAAAGGCGGCGCAAGCGGAGCAGGGCTGGCGCAAGCCGCTGGCGCTGCGCCTGCTGGAGATGGTGATTCTGTACTTCATCGTCGGCGCCGTGGCGTTCGCGCTCGAGGCGCGCATCGGCAACGGTTTCCCGCAGACGTGGGAGTTCTATGCCATCACGGGATGCCTGTTCCTGGTGCTGGCTTTCCCAGGCTTTGTCGGACGCTACCTGCGCAAACGCCGTTAGCAACAACGACCGAAAGCGGCGCCTCTGGCGCCGTTTTTTATTGAATAAAGGAATTCCATGGATACGAATCTGATTGAAACCAAGGTCGACGGCGAACTCGTCTACCAGGGCGGCTTCCTGCGCGTGCAGCGCGACCGTGTTGCACTGCCGGACGGCAAGATCACGGCGCGCGAATTCGTTTTGCATCCGGGCGCCGTCGTGATCCTGCCGCTGCTCGACGACGGCACGGTGCTGATGGAACGCCAGTACCGTTATCCGCTGGACCGGGTCTTCATCGAATTTCCTGCTGGTAAAATCGATGCGGGCGAGTCGCACCTGGCCTGCGCCCAGCGCGAATTGCTGGAAGAAACGGGCTACACGGCCAGCGACTGGCAATTCGTCTCCACCATCCACAACGCCATCGCGTATTCCGACGAGCACCTGGAACTGTTTCTGGCGCGCGGGCTCGTGGCCGGCGAACGCCAGCTCGACGAGGGTGAATTCCTGGAAACGTTTACTGCCACGGTGCCGCAGCTGCTCGGCTGGGTCAGGGATGGCACGATCACGGACGTGAAGACCGTCATCGGTATCTTCTGGCTCGACAAGATTACCAGCGGCGCCTGGCAAGCGGCCTGATTCCGCACATGCGCGCGGCGCTTTTTCTGCTGCTGGCCTGTGTCACCTGGGGTGCGCAGGCGCAGGCGCGCACGCCGTTCCAGGTGCGCTGCGAAGACACGATCAGCAAGACGGTGTCCGTGCTGACGGCGCAGCAGAACGGCTACAGCATCGACACGCATCTGCCGTACAAGGCGCTGACGGTGATGAAGGGCACGGCGCGCGCGAACACCTGGGTGCTGGGCCTGACGAAGACGGATTCGCGCGTGGCCATCGCGCTGGCCGGTCCCATGCTGCAAGACCCGGCCAGCGGCTACGAATGCGTGGCGCCGCAGATTACCGTGAGCCTGACATATGCGCCCGTGGTGATCTATATCGGCCGCGAGTTTGCCCCCGGCACGTGCGCGTATGATGAGATACTCGCGCACGAGCTGCGGCACATGAAAACCTATATGGAACACCTGCCGCGCGTGGAAAAGACCGTGCGCGCCGCGCTGGCCAGACGCTTCGAGGCGCGGCCCCTGTACGCGCCCAGCGGCACGGCCAAGGCGGCGCTGGCGCGCGAAATCGATACGGGCTGGTTGCCGTATATCAAGGCGGAAATGCGCAAGGTGGAAACCTTGCAGGCCGCCATCGATTCGCCGCAAGAATATGCGCGCCTGGGCAAGGCGTGCAAGGGCGAAATCCAGAACATCCTGGCGGGCAAGACAGCGCCCGCCAACTAGACAAGGAATGGCATGACCGCAGCATCGAACACCGTCCGTTATTTTGCCCTGATCCCCGCCGCCGGCGTGGGTGCGCGCATGGAAGCGGGCAGTCCCAAGCAATATTTGGCCATCGCCGGCAAACCCATGCTGCGCCACGCGCTCGACGCCTTTCTCGCCAGCCCCCTGATCGCGCATACGTATGTCGTCGTCAGCGCCGAGGATGGCCAGATCGACGCCGTCGTGCCGGAGCAGGGCGCGGGGCATGGCGTCACCGTGCTGCGCTGCGGCGGCGCCACGCGCATGGACAGCATCCTGAATGGCTTGCACGCCGTGCACGGCAGCATCGATGCCCATGACCAGGTGCTGGTGCACGACGCGGCCCGGCCCGGTCTGACGCCGGCGCTGATCGAAAAGCTGATCATGGAAGTGGGCGACCACCCGGCCGGCGGCTTGCTGGCCTTACCCGTGGTCGATACCGTCAAGCGGGCCGGGCCGGGCAGCCTGTCGGCGCAGACGGTGCCACGCGATCATCTATGGCTGGCGCAGACGCCGCAAATGTTCAGCTATGCGCTGCTGCACCGGGCACTATCCGAAGCGCCCGATCCGCTGGCGATCACGGACGACGCCAGCGCCGTCGAAGCGCTGGGCCTGGCGCCGAAACTGGTCGAGGGCCATCCGCGCAACCTGAAGGTGACCCTGCCGCGCGACATCCACACGGCCGAGCTGTATTTGGCCCATCCTTGACTCCAGAAAGACCTGCATGCATACAACGACTCCCGACCTCCCATTTCGTATCGGCCAGGGCTATGACTGCCACGCGCTGGTGGAACACCGCGACCTGATCATCGGCGGCGTGAAAATTCCCCATCACCTCGGCTTGCTCGGCCACTCCGACGCGGACGTGCTGCTGCACGCGATTACGGACGCCATCTTCGGCGCCGCCGCCCTGGGCGACATCGGCCGCCACTTCCCCGACACGGACGCGCAATTCAAAGGCGCCGATTCGCGCACCCTGCTGCGCGAAGCCGTGCGCCGCGTGCAAGCGACCGGTTATATCATCGGCAATATCGACGCCACCATCATCGCCCAGCGTCCGAAGATGGCGCCGCACATCGCCGCCATGTGCGCGAACGTGGCCGAAGACCTCGGTGTGACCGTGGGCCAGGTCAACATCAAGGCCAAGACGAATGAAAAACTGGGCTACCTGGGGCGGGAAGAGGGCATCGCGGCAGAAGCGGTGGCCCTGCTGCTGCGCGCCTGAGACGCCAACCATTGATCGATTAACGACAGGAGTCGCCATGTTCCAGTTGCGCCGTAGCAGCATCTTGCTTGCCCTGGCATTGACTGCCGCGCCAGCGGCCTGGGCCGAACTGCAAGCCACGGGCGAGCCGCCCGCCGCCAGACAGGGCTGGAAGGCCGAGACCGTCGCGCAGGGCGTGCGCCAGCCTTGGGGCATCGCCTGGCTGGGCGAGGGCCGCGCCCTCGTCACCAGCAAGCAGGGGACCTTGCATCTGCTCACTGGCAAGACATTCGAGGACGTGGCGCTGGAAGGCATGCCCAAGGTGTTTACGGGCGGGCAGGGCGGCCTGCTCGATATCGTGCTGCATCCGCAGGATGCGGGCAAGCCGAACCCGCGCGTCTACATGACGGTGTCGACGGGCACGAATGACGCGAACCGCACGACGCTCGTGCGCGGCGTGTTCGACGGCAAGAAGGTGACGGGCATCGAGACCCTGTTCAAGGTGGCGACCGACAAGAGCGGCGGCCAGCATTTCGGTTCGCGCCTGCTGTGGCTGCCGGACGGCACTTTGCTGATGAGCGTGGCCGATGGCGGCAATCCGCCGCTGCGCATAGGCGACCGCCTGGCGCGCGAGCAGGCGCAAAACCTCGCCACGCACCAGGGCTCCATCCTGCGCCTGACGCAAGACGGCAAACCGGCGCCTGGCAATCCCTTGGCCGCCAAGGGGGCCTTGCCGGAAATCTGGTCGTACGGCCACCGCAACGTACAGGGCCTGGCGCTCGACCCTGTTTCCGGTCGCGTGTGGGCCACGGAACACGGTCCGTACGGCGGCGACGAGCTGAACCTGGTGGTGGCGGGCGGCAACTATGGCTGGCCCCTGCAAAGCTACGGCGCCGACTACAAGACGCATGAACCCGTCGGCAAGCATGAGGTGCCCGGCATGCTCAATCCCAGCGTAGCCTGGGTGCCGTCGCCGGCCCCGTCGGGGCTGGCCGTCTATACGGGCGACAAGATCGCCGCCTGGCGCGGCAGCATCTTCAGCGGTGGCCTGGCGGCCAAGGATATCCGCCGCATCGCCGTCGATGCGAACGGCAAGGTGACGGGGCAGGACCGCCTGGACATCGGCGCGCGCGTGCGCGACGTGCGCCAGGGACCGGATGGCTACCTGTATGCGCTGACGGACGAAGACAATGGCCGCCTGCTGCGCATCGTGCCGCGGTAATACGCCAGGCGCCATCTTCGCTTAAGATGGCGCCTTTATTTCATTCAAGGTGGCGGCATGGCCCGTGATACTTATGCATACCGGCATGTTGCCGTCGAATCGCGCGCGATTCATGGCCGCGTGGAAATCCGCCCCGTGCCGGGCCAGGCGTTTTCGCCGGAACTGGCCGTGCAGTGCTCGCGCCGCCTGGTCGACCTGCAGCGCTATCCGCTGGGCAGCCGCTTTTTACTGTTTGCCAAGCTGACCGACCGCCTGGGCGGCACGCCTTTCCTGTATGCCTATCACGGCGATGTGGATGTGCCCATGACGCCGGCCGAAGTGACGAAATTCCTCGGCGAATTCCGCCGCGGCCGCATCTGAAGGCACGGTCCTACGACGCTGGGCAGGCCGCGCCGGCCTTGGCGGCGGCCTGCGGCTTGCCGAACAGCGCGATCGTCAAGGCGCAGCCGAGGGCGAACAGGCCGCCCACCACCATCGCGCTCGACACGCCCAGCCGGTCGACGGCCATGCCGCCGAGCAAGGCGCCCGACGCCAGCGATACTTGCACAATGGCGACAAACAGCGCGCTGCTGCCTTCCATCAAATGGGGCGCCGCCTTGAACATCCACGTCTGGACGGCGATCGGCATGGCGCCGAAACCGAAGCCCCAGACGGCCACCAGCAGCATGGCCGTCACCGAGTGGCTGCCGAACGCGGCCAGGGCGAGGGTGGACAGGCCCAGCACGGCGCCTGTGACCATCAGCGCGGCCCGTTCGTAGCGCCCGGCCGCCCAGCCGCCCACGAGGTTGCCGATGAAGCCGGAAGCGCCGTACACGAGCAGCATGGCACTGACTGTGCCAGCCGCCAGGTGCGAGATCTGCGTGAGGAAGGGCGCGATATACGTGTAAGCGGCGAACTGGCCCGTAAACAGCATGGCCGTGGCGATCAGGCCCAGTCTGGCCTTGCGGATGCCGAAAATCATCGGCAGCTGGCGCAGGCGGATGGCCTGTGTCGGCGGCAGCTTGGGCAGCAGCAAGAGCTGGCCGATGAAGACCAGCACGGCGATGGCGCTGGCCGCGCCGAAAGCGACCCTCCAACCCACCAGTTCGCCCACCAGCGCGCCGGCCGGCACGCCCGCCACCGTGCCCAGCGAGACGCCGGCGAAGATGATGGACATGGCGCGCGAGGCATGCTGCGGCGCCACCAGGCGCGGGCCGATGGCGCTGCCGATGGCCCAGAAGCCGCCCACGCCCACGCCCAGCATGGCGCGGCCCAGCAGTATCCACGCATACGAGGGCGCCAGCGCCACCAGCAGGTTCGAGGCGACGAGCAGGGCGGTGAGCGCC
Source organism: Janthinobacterium sp. BJB304 (assembly GCF_002735765.1). NCBI lineage: Bacteria > Pseudomonadati > Pseudomonadota > Betaproteobacteria > Burkholderiales > Oxalobacteraceae > Janthinobacterium > Janthinobacterium sp. BJB304. The sequence continues at coordinate 89,648 of NZ_PDZN01000019.1, read as the reverse complement.
AGCAGCACGATGCGCCGGTCCAGCCGGCCCGAGCCGACGGTGACGAAGATGGCGGCGAACGCGGCAACGATGCCGGGCGTGGTGATCATCAGCCCCGCCTGGCCCTTGCTGATGGCCAGTTCGGCGGCCATCGCGGGCAGCAGGCCGACGGGCAGGAATTCGGAGGTGACGAGGGCGAAGGCGCCGATGCCGACCGATAAGACGGCCAGCCACGGCGCCACGGTGGTATCGTCGGCAGAGGTGTTGGAAGGTGTGTGCATAGGGTTCCTGAAAAGCCGGGAGGTTTTTAACCGGTCGGTATATAATCAGGGCAGGCAGACACTGTTGTCAATAATTTTTTACCGAACGGTATGAAACAAGATAAAAAAGAGGAAGCGCCCAAGGCGAAAACGGGACGGCCACGCACGTTCGACGCGGACGAGGCGCTCGATTGCGCCATGAAAGTGTTCTGGGAAAAGGGCTATGAGGGCAGTTCCTTGCCGGAATTGACGAAGGCCATGGGCATGAACCGGCCCAGCCTGTATGCCGTCTTCGGCAACAAGGAGCAATTGTTCCACAAGGCGCTCGAGCGCTACAGCGACACGCGCATGCGGTTTTTCGATGCGGCCCTGGAACAGCCGACGGCGCGCCAGGTGGTGGAAGCCCTGCTGACGCAGTATGTCGACGCGCAAACCATGCCGGACGGCCCGCACGGCTGCATGGGCGTCAATGCGGCGCTCGCCTGCAGCGACGACGCCTTGCCGATCCGCGATGAATTGTTCGCGCGCCGGCTGCGCGGTGAAATCAAGTTGCGCGACCGCTTGCGGCGCGCGAAGGAGGAGGGGGATCTGCCGCCCGATTCCTGCCCGGAGCAGCAGGCGCGCTTTGTCGTGACCTTGTCGCAGGGCATGGCCATCCAGGCGGCGGCCGGCGTCTCGCGCGAGCAATTGCAGCAAATGGTGGGCTTGCTGCTGCGCAATTGGCCGATGTAACTAAGTAATCCTCGGGAAATTAGTGTGAATTTATGACGAACAGAACCGGATGCTATGCAAGGCGCTCGCTGCGACGCAGTGCGGGCACTGCTAGCAGTGAGCAACGCCGCAGAGCGCCGATTATGGCAGTCAGAAATCACAATAATTTATTGGGGGTTACTTAGCCCGTCGGGGCGATGGTCTTGGCCAGGTCGCTCGGTGCCTTGCGCCGCCAGGCGGCCGTCAGGGCTGCGGCCAGCATGTCCAGCTCCGCGTCCGCCAGGCATACCGTGATGCCGGCCAGGCGTTCGCCCCACCAGAGTTTCTCGCAGCCCGATGGCGTGATGACGGTGGCGATATGCGCCGCTTCCGCATCGAGCAGCACGTTGATGTGCTCGTCATCGGGCAGGGTGGCAAAGATCTTCCCGCCCACGCGGAAGGCTGGACGGTCGTGGTGTTCTTCCTCGCTCGTGTCGGGAAACGACAGTGCCAGATAGCGTAGTTCTTCCAGGTCGACCATTCCTCTTTCCCCCTCATCGGACAGATAGCAGCGTGACTACATTTTGCCATGCTGTTTCGCCCCGTGGTGCAGCGGCATGCGAAAAGAAATGCGCGCGATGCGACACTGACGGCCTGATCTGTGGTGCCGCCGCGACATGCCGCGCGCCGCAGATGGCCGTCGCGCCAGAGTGGAAGCTGGCGCTTTTCTGCTGCTGGGCAGGTGATTGCCAGAAAAATATCTTTCATGGTCAAAAGAAAAATACTTTTCTTCTGGGGAATTTACGCTAGAATAGCTCCATCGTCTTACCTGACCCGTCAATTGTCTGGCCTTGTCCCGGGAACCCGAACCCTTTCCAGGACGCTTGCAGTGCCGCCATGGCACGCCGCAAGTCCGCATTGTCACGCGGAAGTTCACGCCCCCGACCGCTCATCCTTGCAATTTCTCGCGCTATGCCGACACGCCTCAATGCAGCGTGTATTCAGCTCCAGCGCCCCTTGCTGCGCCCACTGAATACTTACTTACTGGATACCATCATGAAAAACTTGCCTAAAATCGCCCTGTCCCTGATCGTTGTCGGTGCGTTTGCCCACGCGAACGCCAGCACCATCACCCTGTCCACCGGCTATTCGAACGCTGGCGCGCAAAGCTCCGCCGGCGCCTATGAATCCGTGGTGAACGCCGCCGTGGCCACGCCAGGCGCCGGCTATGGCTCGACGACGATTGCCAGCTACGATAACGTCAACAACAGCGGCCTGTTCGGCAGCGGCTCGAACATCGCTTTCAAATCCGTCATCAACTTTGGCGTCAGCGCGGCCGATGCGGGCGCCTGGAGCTTCCGCAGCGGCGTTGACTTCGGCAAGGGCGGCGCCCTGTTCCTCGACGGCGTGGCGCTGGACTTCAAGAGCAATGACATGTGGTGGGCAGGCAACTACAACAATGGCAGCCAGTTCCTCAGCGGTTCGAGCGCCTTGTCGGCGGGTAACCATACCCTGAGCATCTATGGCCTGGAAGGTTGCTGCGATGGCGGCCAGCAAGCGCAGTTCAAGGCGGGAAACAGTAATTTCGTCAGCTTCGGCGCCAACGATGGCTTGATCTCGGCCGTCCCTGAGCCAACCACCTACGCCATGCTGCTGGTCGGCCTGGGCTTGCTGGGCTTTACGGCGCGCCGCAAGCAGGAAGCCAAGTTCTAAACAGCGATACGCTGCGCGCCTCGCGGCGCACTTAAAAAAAGCCCGCCGGTCTGTCAGGACACGGCGGGCTTTTTGCATGGCGGCGCGTTAATCGCCGCTGTCTTCATCTTCGTCGGCGCCCTTGGCCGCCTTGCCCCGTTCGGCGTCGACGGCGCGCTGCAGGCTGGCCGCGTCGCGGAAGAAGGCATCCGTCGTGTGATCCGGGCTCAGGCGCAAGGCCGGCGGGTAGATCGCCGACATGTACGCCTCGTCGGCCAGGCGGCCGCTGATCTGCAGGTTGCTCAGCAAAATCAGGCTCGAGCCAAGGATGGCCAGCACGACGGCGACGAGGCCGAAGCGGCGCGGATGCTGCGGCTTGATCGTGCACAGATGGTAGTAGATCATGGCGCAGACGATGACGATGAACATATGCCGTCCGTAGCGCGTCAGCGCTTCCAGCGAGAACGCATACGCCGCCACCTTGCTGCCCAGTTCCCACACTTCCATGGCCAGCAAGCCGCAACCGATGATAAACAGGTGGCGGCCGAAGCGCGCCACATGGCCGAACAGACGGTTCGCCACGGCCCAGATCGACGACCACACGAGGCCGCCGGCCAGCGCGGTGGCGATGATCATCAGGTAGGAAATCGGATCGAAGGCATCGGCATCGCTGAGCCAGTTGCTGAAGGCGGCCGAAGCGCCGATCATGGCCAGGCCGGCGACGGCCGGGCGCAAGCCTTCCCAGTCATGCCTGGTCGTGTCGCCCAGTTCGGGCGCCACCGGATGGTCGCTGGCGCGCACGCGCAGGCGCGTGTGGCCCAGGCGCACGATGCTGTTGCCGTTCAAGGCCACCTGCGCTTGCCGCAGTCCCCGGTGGATCACGCCGTTATGGCTGCCCAGGTCGCGCAGCAGCAGGCCGCCTGCGCCATCGTCGTCGACAATGGCGTGCTCGGCCGCCGTATGCGGATCGTCGAGGATGAAGTCGTTGTCATAGCCGCGGCCGATGCGGATCGGCAGGGACTCCATCCGCTGGCGCCGCTGCACTTCGCCATTCTCGGCGAGGATTTCAAGGTAATAGGGCGGCTTCATGGCTTGCGGCCGCTTTCCCGCGACAGCGCTTCGAGGAAGGTGCTCGTGACGCGCAAGCCGTTGGCGTAGGACACGCCGCGCGCGTCGATGCGGCTTTGCAGGCTCATGAGCGGCTCATCGGTGCTGGCGGCCAGCAGGGCAAAGTCGTACAGTCCCGTAAACTTGCGGTAGGCGCGCACGCACAGCACGGCGCGCAGGGGCAGGGTGGTGTTTTTGACGAACTGTTCGGTGCAATGGGGGCCTGTCAGGTGCGCGCTCTTGTAGCTGCCAAAACTTTCGTTCTTGAACGAGGCGCTGGCCAGCTCGGAAAAGCGCAGCGGACCCAGTTCGCTGCTGCGCAGGAATTCGTGGCGCATCGACACTTGCCCCGTCTGCAGGGCGCCGGAAATGAAGATGGCTGACTCCATGGCGCAACTGGTGTTGTCGAGCAAGTAGGGCTTGTCGGACTTGACGTTGGAGCGCCCCCAGCAGCGCATCTGGTCGGACTCGCGCACGGGCACGCGGTACGGGCCCATGGCTTTCAGGCTCAACGGCGTGTCGAGCAGGCGCGCCAGCATGACTTCCTGGTGCGCCAGCAGTTGCGCCGTCACCAGCGGCTTGAAGTCTTTCGGCGGCTTGCCTTGCTGCGCCACCTTGGCCAGCAATTGCTGGGCATAGCGGGCCGGCACGAGAAAACTGACGAGTTCGCCGTCGAGGCGTTTTGACACGTTCACGCCCGCGACGTCGCCATTCGCAGTGACGCTGGGGCCGCCGCTCATGCCGGAATTGATCGGTCCCGTAAACATCAGCTGGTCGTAGAAGCTGCGCGTGACGACGCCGTTGTACGACCCTTCCGAAATGGCGAAACCCAGGTCCAGCGGGTTGCCCATCGAATACAGGTACTGGCCCTGCGTCAGGGGTGCCAGCGCTTCCGGCATCTTGAAAAAGCCCGTGCCATGGCGGTTCACGCGCAGCACGGCCAGGTCGTGCAGCACGTCGACGGCCAGCAATTCCACATTGCCCCGCTGGCCGCTCGTGTCGACCCATTCGCCCACATAGGTGTCCGGGTCGAGGGCGAATTGCGACACGACGTGATAGTTGCTCACCACCAGGTCGCCCGTGCCGATCAAAAAGCCGGAGCCGACGGACGATTGCGTGCGGCCGTTTTTCAGCAGCACGCGCACTTGCAAAATATCGGCGCGCGCGGCCGTGTACAGTTTTTGCGCGGCCGACGAGGGCGGCGGCAGGGCCGCATGTTCGGTGGCGGCAGGCGCGGCGGTGGCCGGCGGCGGCTTGGCGGGGGGAGTCGAAGCGGCGGTGGCCGCGGCTGGCGCAGGCGCCGGGGCCGGGGCCGCGTTGGCGCCTGCGCCAGCGCACAGGCTGGCCAGCAAGCAGGCGTAGTCAGAGAATTTCATGCATCCTTTGTGCGTGAGCAGGAGCGAAACGGGGGGGCGCTGCCGCGCCGGCGCGGCTAGCCGGTTGGCAATTACAGGGCGCCGTCTTCCAGCGCCGGCGCCGTTTCCGGCGTCATCATGTGGCCCAGTTTGCTTTGCTTGGTATTCAGGTAGTGCTGGTTGAACGCGTTGCGGTTGACCAGCAGCGGCACCCGTTCGGCCACCGTGATGCCCAGCGCTTCCATGGCCGCGATCTTGCGCGGATTGTTCGTCATCAAACGCAGGCTATTGATGCCGAATTGCGCAAACATGGGTTTGCACAAGGTGTAGTTGCGCGCGTCGGCCTTGAAGCCCAGCTGTTCATTCGCCTGCACCGTGTCGGCGCCTGCTTCTTGCAGGCGGTAGGCGCGGATTTTATTGATCAGGCCAATGCCGCGCCCTTCCTGGCGCAGGTACAGCAAGATGCCGCGGCCTTCCTCGGCGATGCGTTTCAAGGCGCCTTCGAGCTGGGCGCCGCAGTCGCAGCGCTGCGAAAACAGCACGTCGCCCGTCAGGCACTCGGAATGCACGCGCGCCAGCACCGGTTCGCCGTTGCCGATATCGCCCAGCACCATGGCCAGGTGTTCCTTGCCCGTGGCGTGTTCGACAAAGGCGTGCAGGGTGAACTGGGCCCACGGCGTCGGCAGTGCGCAGGAAGTCGTGTAATCCAATTCGCCTGTCGCCAGGAGGTCTGCGCCGCTTTGCATGGTTGTGCTCATATAAGTAATTGTCAAAAATAAAAGGCGCGCGACACCACTCCGGTGCCGGCGCGCCTTGCCATCATACCAAAAAGCAGGGAAACGTTTTCCCCGGTTGCCATTCGGTCGTTGCAATGTCTGGTGATGAACCTTACTTAGGGGCACTTCCTCCTTTTACAAGGTCGATGGCTGGCTATGCCTGGCGGATGCCGCCGCCAGGCACGGGACATCAACTGCCGATGCGGCCGCCGTCGTTCTTGGTGATCACGATGGTGGCCGAGCGGGGACGCTTGCCGGCGCCGTAACCGGCGTTGGCCGGCCACTGGCTCGTGTATTTGGACGGATCGCCGATATTCGCCAGCGCGGTGTTTTCGCCCGGGTGCTGGATGTTGATGAACATGGTCTTGCCGTCCGGCGTTTCGCTGATGCCCGTGATTTCCGAGCCGACCGGCCCCACCAGGAAGCGTTTGAGCGTGTCGGCCGTGGGTTTCTTGCCGATGAAGGTATCGACGGCCAGGTTGCCGCCGGCCGCCGTGGCGTAGTTCAGGGTGGACTTGGCGCCGTCGCCCACCTTGCCGGGGATGGCCGCGAGCATCATGCAGTTGGTCACATCCGTGTACGCGCCATCGTCCGTCTGGATCCAGCAGATGCCCGTGTAGGGGCTGAAGGCCAGGCCGTCCGGGCTCGAGAAATCCTGGTCGGCCGTCAGGTTCGACAGGTTGATCTTGCTGGCGTCGGCGCCGCTCTCGGCGCCAAACAGGTAGACATCCCACGTAAAGCTGGTGGCCGCGGCCGCGCCCGTGCCTTCTTTGAAGCGGATGATGTGGCCGTTCGGATTGCCGTTCTGCGCGCTGCTGCCCTTCATGTCCGTGTAGGCGCGCGGGTTGGCGCTGTCGGGCGCCAGCTGCGACGAGCCGCTCGGATTGACGGTGCGGTTCGAGTTGTTGGTCAGCGTGTAATAGATCTCGCCATTGGCCGGATTCACCGAGCACCATTCCGGGCGGTCCATCTTCGTCGCGCCCACGGCGTCGGCCGCCAGGCGGGCATTGACCAGCACGTCGGCCAGGTCGGCGAACTTGTAGGCGCCGTACGCCTGGATCAGCGCGTTCGACAGGGACAGCTCGATCCACTGGCCCGTGCCGTCGGCGGCCAGCTTGGCCACGTACAGCTTGCCCGAATCGAGGTATTTGTCGCCGGTGGCGATGCGGTCGGCCGGGTTGGCGTCCGCGGCGGCCCAGACGGCGGCCGTGACGAATTTGTAGATGTATTCGTTGCGCGAATCGTCGCCCATGTAGACGGCCAGCTGCTGGCCCACGGCCGGCACGCTGAAGGCGGCGCTTTCGTGCGCGTAGCGGCCCAGCGCCGTGCGCTTGCGGATCGCCTTGGTCTTGTCGTACGGGTCCATCTCGACGATGTAGCCCATGCCGTTGAGCTCATTGCGGTAATCGTCGCTGCCATCGGCTGATGCGCCGGTCTTGCTCAGGTTCCAGCGCGCGTACTTGTCGTCGCTGCCGCCCGTTTCCCAGCCGTGGCGCGAGGCGCCGCCCTGGCTGCGGCCATAGCGGTTCAGCGACACCACGGACTTGTCGCCGCGCGCCGCGTTGTCGGTGGACGAGCGCGTGAAGTAGCCGGCCCAGTTTTCTTCGCCGGAGAGGTAGCTGCCCCATGGCGACTTGCCCGTGCCGCAGTTGTTGATGGTGCCGCGCGTCTTGGTGCCGGTCGGCGAATACTTGGTCACCACGAGGGAGTTTCCGCGCACGGGGCCGGCAAGCTCGATGTCCGTCAACGGCGTGACGCGGCGGTTGAAGGCGGAATCGTTGACGGTGGCCCAGGCGCTGCCCGTCTTTTTGACTTCCACCACGCTCAGGCCGTGGACGGCCACTTCCTTGTCGACTTCGGCGGCGGGGCGCGGCAGCGAGGTGGTGCCGCCATTCACGTGCAGGAAGTGCGAGGACAGTTTTTCGTCCGTGGTCGCTTCGTGGTTCATCGCCAGCAAGCCCCGTTCGGCGCCGGAGGCCAGCGGCGCGCCGGCGGCGGACAGGCCGTAGTATTCCATGCCGTCGTGGTGGTCGCCGGCGCGGTTGTCGAAATCGGTATCGCTGCCGTCATTCTTGTAGGCTGGCGTGGCCGCGCGCAGCGAGTCGCCCAGCGCATACAGCGCGGTGGCCGTGTAGCCGGCCGGCACCGACACGACGTCGGCCAGGCTTTTTGGCACGGCCGTGAAGGCCAGCAGTTTTTCGGGCGTTGGCGTCGGCGTCGGCGTGACGGCGACCGCATCGCTGCCGCCGCCGCAAGCGGACAGGCCCATCGAACCCATGACGGCGGTAGCGGCCGTGACGGCGCTGCCGCGCAGCCAGTTGCGGCGGCTCAGGCGGGCGTTCAGGATGCTGTTGAAATGGTTGTCGTGGGACGCGTTGCTGTCAATGTCGTTCAGATCGGTGGCGCGGATGGCCAGATCGTTGGGCTTGTTCATGGGCTGCGATGTCCTGTGGTTGCGTGATTTAAAGGCAACCGCATGATAGTTGTCGAATGTGACAGCGCCATGTCAGCTTAATGACAAAACGGTGACAGGCTGCCGGCCGGACGGGACGCGTCGATGACGGGCCCGTCCGGTCAGGCAGCCTTGGCCTCACTTGGTCTGGCGAAAGCCGCGCTCCACCAGCAAGAGCATGCCGCCGAAGATGGACAGGTTCTTCAGGAAGTTCGTCAGCTGGTCCTGGAAGTGGGCCGCATCGGCGCTCCAGAAGGCGTGGAAGATCACGGTGGTCGGAATCAGGAACAGCGCCAGGGCCAGCGCCGCCCAGCGCGCCTGCCACCCCGTGATCAGCAGCAGGCCGCCGCCCACTTCCAGGGCGATCACGCCCACCAGCAAGATATTGGCGATCGGCAAACCCTGGCTGGCCATGTAGCCGGCCACACCGGCAAAGCCGCCGATTTTCAGCAAGCCCGAGACAAAGAACAGCACGCCAAGGGCGGCACGGCCGAGGGGCAGCAATACGTTGGTTCTGTTTTCCATGATTTTCTCTTTCTTTGTATTTATCAATTATTTCGGTAAATCGAAGACCAGAAACTCTGCGTCCTCTGCTTGCGTGATGATCACGGCCGCTTCCTGCGTCAATTTCAGCGCGTCGCCCGCTTTCAAGGGCGTGCCGTTGACGACCAGGCTGCCGCGGATCAGGTGCACATAGGCGAGGCGGCCTTCTTCCAGCGCATGTTCGGCTTGCTCGCCTTCCTGCAGGATGCTGGCGTAGATGGCCGCATCCTGGTGGATCAGCACGGAACCCTGGCGGCCGTCGGACGAGGCGATCAAGCGCAGCTTGCCCCGTTTGTTTTCCGGCGTGAAGTGTTTCTCTTCATAGCTGGGGGGAATGCCCGTCACGTTCGGCTGGATCCAGATCTGCAGGAAGTGCAAGCCATCCGTCGCCGAGTGGTTGAACTCGCTGTGGCGCACGCCGCTGCCGGCGCTCATGCGCTGCACATCGCCGTAGTGCAGCACGGAACCGGTGCCCATGCTGTCCTTGTGTTCGAGCGCGCCGTCGAGCACATACGAAATGATTTCCATGTCGCGGTGGCCGTGCGTGCCGAAACCCTGGCCTGGCGTGACCCGGTCTTCATTGATCACCAGCAGGGGACCAAAGCCCATGTGCAGCGGATCGTGGTAGCTGCCGAAGGAAAAGCTGTGGTGGGAATTGAGCCAGCCGTGGTTGGCGGCGCCGCGTTCTTCGCTATGACGAATCTGTAACATGGTGGACTCCGTTTCTAAAGGTTAATGTGCGATAATTTCGAAGGACCGTTGCCTGGCGCTATGCCTTGGGTTCTTTTCTGCCCTTCGCTGTACGATGAACAAAGTATAGGCGCCTCAGAAGAGAAAGAAAAACGGAAAATCTTGCGACCTATGATCGAAAAAATCGAATGTTAAGACTGAGCCTGGAAGCGCTGCAAATCGTCGATGCCATCGACCGCCGTGGATCGTTCTCGTCGGCCGGCAAGGAGTTGCATAAAGTCCCGTCCACCATTTCCTATACGGTGGCCAAGCTCGAGGACGACCTGGGCGTGCAGGTGTTCCAGCGCAATGGCCCGAAAGTCATGCTGACGGCGGCCGGCCAGGAATTGCTGAAAGAGGGCAGGTATTTGCTGAAGGCGGCGCAGGACCTCGAGCACCGCGTGCGCAGGGTGGCGTCCGGTTGGGAAACGGAATTGTCCATCGGCATCGATTCCATGTTTTCCGCCGTGGCCCTGGCCGACGACGTGCGCGCCTTTTACGACGTGGCGCAGCAGACGCGCTTGCGCCTGTCGCAAGACACCTTGTCGGGCACCTGGGAAGCGTTGCTGGACCGGCGCGCCGACTTGCTGGTGGGCGCGCCAGGCGACGGGCCGGCGGGCGGCGGCTATATCGCGCAGCCGATCGGCATGCTCGACTTCGTCTTTACCGTGGCGCCCACGCATCCGCTGGCGCGGGTGGCCGAACCCTTGTCGCGCGGCCATTTGCAGCAGCACCGGGCCGTGGTGGTGGCCGATTCGGCGCGCCAGATGGCGCCGCGCACGGTGGGGCTGCTGCTGGGGCAAGATGCCTTGAGCGTGCCGAACATGCAGGTCAAGTTCGATTACCAGGTGCTGGGGCTGGGCTTTGGCTTCCTGCCGGGGCCATGCGCGCGCGCCGCCATCGCGCGTGGCTTGCTGGTGGAAAAGGCCGTGGAAGAGCCGAAACCGTCGGAAACGTTTTACCTGGCCTGGAGAGTGGGCGAGGATGGCGCCGCGCTGCGCTGGTGGATGGCGCGCATGCGCGAACCCGATGTGTTTGCCCGCCTGGCGCAGCATCTGCCGGGCCATTCGGCGTAGGCCTTAAAATGTTGACATACGCCAACACTTTTAAGTTACCATATTCACAGTATTTCCCGCCCGACCTCCACGCCCCACAGTGGGATTTTGATGATTACACACACCGCAGCGCCCCTGATCCCTTCCCCTGACCTGGTCCACAAGCGGGGTTGCCATGCTTGAGGCGAAGGTCGCGCTGTGCCTGCGCCTGGCCCAGGATGCCCGTGAACAGGCGGGCCCGCAGCAGGCCGCCACCCTGGCGCGGCTGGAGGAAGAGCTGGAGCGGCTGCGCGGCGCCAGCCGGCCCGTGATGCGCGTGGCGCCCCCTGACGCCTTGCTGGAAATCGATCCCGACGGCTTTTTGATCGGCTGGAACCATGGCGCCGAACAGATGTTCGGCTATTCCGAACTGGAAGCACTGGGCCAGCACATCCTGTTTTTGTATCCGGAAGACGACGCGGAAGCGAGCGTGCTGGAACTGCATTTCACGCAGGGCGACGTGGCCACCGATGTGCGCCGGCGCAAGAAGTCGGGCATGGTGACATGGCTGCGCATGCACCGCCATGTGATCCACGACCAGGCGGGCAAGGGCTGTGGCATGGCTGTGCGCCTGTCGGCCATGAGCGAGCCGCTGTCCGACGTGGACAAGGTCCGGTTGCACGCCCGCATCATCGAAGACAGCGAGCAAGCCGTGCTGATCACGGATGCGGAAGAGCGCATCGTCTCGATCAACAGCTCGTTTTCCCGCATCACCGGCTATTCGCCGGCCGAAGCCATCGGCCGCACGCCGGACTTGCTGCGCTCGGGCGTGCACGACCCGGATTTCCGCGCCAAGGTGCGCGCCGCCATGCGCGGCCACGGTTCCTGGCGCGGCGAAATCATCGGCAAGCGCAAGAATGGCGAACTGTTCCCGCAAGACGTCACCATCAGCGTCGTGCGCGACGAATTCGGCGAAATCAGCCACGTGTTTTCCCTGTTTTCCGATATCTCGGTGCACAAGGATGCCGAAGCGCGCATGCAGCGCATGGCCAACTACGACAGCCTGACGGGCTTGCCCAACCGCTGCCTGCTGAACCAGCTGGTCGACCAGGGTCTGGCCGAAGCGAAGCGCCAGGGCACGCATGGCGCGCTGATGGTCATCGACATCAGCCGCATCGGTTCCATCAGCGACACCCTGGGCCATGAAGTGGGCGACCAGCTGGTGATCGCCATCGGCCAGCTGTTCCGCGGCGCCTTGCGCGACGCCGACATCCTGGCGCGGGTCGACAACAGCAAATTCGTCGTGGCCCTGCTGCACATCGAAAAGCGCGAACACGCGGCCAACGTGGCGCAAAAGCTGCTCAACCTGCTGGAGGCGCCGATCAATATCGACGCGCACGCGCTGCACGTGGGCGCCAGCATCGGCATCACCGTGTATCCGGAAGACGGCCTGGAAGCGCCGGCCCTGTTCCGCTTTGCCGACGTGGCCGTGGCCAAGGCGGGGCAGACCATCGAATCGACCTTCCTGTTCTACCGCGAAGACATGAACCGCAGGGCCAAGGAGCATCTGCGCCTGGAAAGCGAAATGCGGCTGGCGCTCGGCGACAAGGAGCTGGAATTGCATTACCAGCCGAAAGTGAGCCTGGCCAGCGGACGCATCGTGGGCGCGGAAGCCTTGCTGCGCTGGAAGCATCCGATGCGCGGCATGGTTTCGCCCGGCGTCTTCATCCCCGTCGCCGAGGAAACCAGTCTGATTCTGGAGCTGGGCACCTGGGTGCTGGACGAGGCGTGCCGTCAGATCCGCAGCTGGGAAGACCGTGGCCTGCACATGCCGGCCATTGCCGTCAACCTGTCGGCGCGCCAGTTCGATGAACAGTTGCCGGTGCGCATAGCGGCCGTACTCGAGCGCTACCAGGTGCGGCCCGACCAGATCATGCTGGAAATCACGGAAAGCCTGCTGATGCGCGGCGCCGACAAGGTCATCGGCATCATGAACCAGCTGGTGGCCATGGGACTGGCGCTGGCGCTGGACGACTTCGGCACCGGCTATTCCAGCCTCGCCTACCTGAAGAAATTCCCCATCAGCACATTGAAAATCGACCGCTCCTTCGTCATCGGCTTGCCCTTCGAGGAAAACGATTGCGCCATCGCCCGCGCCATCGTCACCATGGCGCAGCAGCTGCGCCAGGAAATCGTCGCCGAAGGAGTGGAAACGGCCGAACAGATGCGCTTCCTGCGCGAACTCGGTTGCGACCAGCTGCAAGGCTATCTGTTCAGCCCGGCCGTGCCGGCGGCCGAATTCGAGCTGATGCTCGATGAAGGCCGGCAATTGCGCCTGGAAGAGGCGGTCTGAACCGGCGTCGCTCAGACGCGCAGCAGTCCGCGAAAGCCCCGGCTCGCATAATACGATTCGGCGCCGTTGTGATACATGAAGACCTGGTCATAGCGGCGGTCGCAAAACAGGGCGCCGCCCAACGCCCGGATGCTGTCCGGTGTCGCGATCCAGCTCGAGGTCTTGCGGTCGAACGGTCCCAGCTCTTGCAACTGCCGGTACTGCGCCTGCGTCAGCAAGGCGATGCCCATCGCCTGCGCCATGGCGAGCGCGCTGCCGGCCGGCTTGTTGGCCTTGCGCGCAGCCAGGGCCGCCGCGTCGAAACACAGGCTGCGCCGGCCGATCGGGCTTTCTGTTGAGCAATCGCAAAACGTGACGGCGTCCGTGTCGCCGGCGTGCCCGATGACGTCCGGTTCGCCGCCCGTGTCTTCCATTTTCTGCAATGCCACCAGGCTGGCGGGAGCGGCATTCAAGCGCGCCAGCACCTTGTCCCAGGTCCATCCCGGATGGCGGTGCATGTGCCGGCTGAAGCGGGTTTGCAAGGTGCGGATCAAGTCATCATGCATGGCGCGGCTCCCTGGAAATTCAATGATACGGCCGATTATAAGACGCGATGCCGGCGGGCGGCGCTCATCCCAGCTTCACTTTTTCCAGCAGATAATCGAGCATTACGCGCACCCTGGCCGGCACTTGCAAGCCCGGTCCCACGAAGACGGCGTGCACGAGTTCCTTGTCGCCCGGATTGTAGTCCTGCAGCACTTCCACCAATTGACCTTGCACAATGTCGCGCTGCACGTGCTGGCGCGAAAAGCGTCCCAGGCCCATGCCCGCCAGCACCAGCTGGCGCATGCTTTCGCCATCGCTGACGCAGGTATTGCCCTGCGGCGCCACCTGCAGCGTATTTCCCTCCCCATCAAGGAAGGGCCAAGTCTCGTTCTGGCAGCGGAAGTTGAAGGCCAATAAATTGTGTTCGGACAATTCCTGCGGCGTGCGCGGCAGGCCGTGCCGGGCCGCGTAGGCGGGCGACGCCACCACCACCATCGCGTCCTCGCCGAGTTTGCGCGCCACCAGGTTCGATGCCTTCAGCTGGCCCGTGCGGATGGCGATGTCGGTGCGGTCTTCCAGCAAGTCGACGATGGCGTCGCTGACGACGACGTCGAGCACGATGTCGGGATAGCGCTGCGCGAATTCGGGCAGGATGGGCAGCAGATGGCGCACGCCGAACGGCACGAAACAGTTGATGCGCAAGCGTCCGCGCGGCGCCGCCCCCTGCGATGCTTCGCGCTCGGCGCCATCGATATCGTCGAGGATGCGCTTGCATTGCACGAAGAAGGCGTCGCCCTCGGGCGTCGTATGCAGCTGGCGCGTGCTGCGCTGGAGCAAACGCGCGCCCAGCCGCGCTTCCAGGCGATTGACGAGCTTGCTGACGGCCGACGGCGTCAAGGCCAGGCGGCGCGCGGCGGCGGAAAAGGCGCCCGTTTCCACCACCGCCACGAACACGGCCATCTCGAACGCGCGGTTGATGTCTTGCCTGGCCATTATTGAATCCATTTCACAGGTGTTTCCATTATTAGAGTCTATATCAAAAGTATTTATCTCGATACACTGGTCCGCTTGAACCATTTGTTGGAGCCATCATGACCACCGCAGCCCCTGTTTCCCCTCCAGCCAGCAAGATGCCGCCCGGCGTGCTGGCGCTGGCCGTCGGCGCCTTTGCCATCGGCGTGACCGAATTCATCGTCGTCGGCATCCTGCCCGCCATCGCGAAAGATTTGCAGATTTCCATCGAATCGGCCGGCTCCCTGGTCAGCCTGTATGCGCTGGCGCTGGCCATCGGTACGCCGCTGCTGGTGCTGCTGATGTCGCGTTTGCCGCGCAAGGTGGCCCTGCTGGGGCTGATGAGCGTGTTCCTGGCCGGTAACTTGCTGGCCGCCTTTTCCCACACGTTCGAATTGTTGCTGGTGGGACGGGTCATCACGGCCGTGGCGCACGGCACCTTCTTTGCCATCGGCGCCACCGTGGCCGCCAGCCTGGTCAGCAAGGCGCAGGCGGGCAGGGCGATTTCCGTGATGTTTGCGGGACTGACGTTGGCCATGGTGATCGGCGTGCCGTTCGGCAGCTTCCTCGGCAACCTGATGGGCTGGCGCTTGCCCTTCTTTGCCGTGGTGGTCCTGGCGGCGCTGGGTTTGGCCGCCATGGCGCGCTGGCTGCCGGCCGGCTTGCAGCAGGGCAAGGGCGGCAAGGCCATGACGCAACTGGCGGCCCTCGGCAGCGGTCCCATCCTGACGATGATGGCGGTCACCACCTTCGGCTTCGGCAGCAGCTTTGCCGCATTTACTTTTATTACGCCCATCCTGACGGACGTGACGGGCTTTTCCGCCACCATGGCCAGCGCCTTGCTGATCGTGTTCGGCATCGCCACGTTTGCCGGCAACCTGGCGGGCGGCTATCTGACCAGCCACCTGGGCTGGCAAAAGGCCTTGCGTGTGATGCTGCTGTTGCTGGCCGCCACGCAAGTGGGCGTGGCTTTGAGCATCAGCTCGCCATGGATGATGACGGTGATGCTGTTCGTCTGGGGCGTGTTCGCCTTCGGCCTGTCGCCCGCCTTGCAGGCCGGCATGCTGGCCACGGCCGAGCGCTACACGCCGCAAGCCGTCGATTTCGCCTCGGGCCTGAACATTTCCGCGTTTAATCTTGGTATTTCCTTCGGTTCCATGCTGGGCGCGCTGATGGTCTCGCGCCAGCTGATGGCGTCGTCGCCGTGGGCCGGCGTGGCGGCAGCGTTGCTGGCCTTGCTGCCGCTGGCCTGGCTGGCGCGCCGCAAGCTGGCGTCCCATGTGGCGGGCGCGGCCGTGCATTAAGGATACGGTTCAGGTATGCACGGCGGCAGCCGGCGCCCGCTTCTGGCGCTGCGCCATGTAGGAACTGCCCATCGAGGCGGCCATGATCATGGCAATCGCCAGCCATTGCGCGGCGTCAAGGCGTTCGTCGAGCAGGATGAAGGCCAGCATGGCGGCCACGGCCGGTTCCATGCTGCTCATGATGCCGAACGCTTGCGGCGTCAGCCGTTTCAGGGCCACCATTTCCAGCGAAATCGGTATCGCGCTGGAAATGAGCGCCACCCCTAATCCCACGCCCAGCACGACGGGCGAAAGCAGGGCGGCGCCGCTGTGCGCCACGCCCACGGGCACCACCACCAGCGCGGCCATGGTCAGGCCCAGGGATACCGAATGGCCCGCATGCAGATGGCTGGCGCGCTTGCCGAAGACGATGTACGAGGCCCAGCAGACGGCCGCGCCCAGGGCGAACAGCACGCCCGTGGGATCGAGATTGCTGATGTCGTGGCCGAGCGGCAACAGCAGCGCCAGTCCCGCCACGGCCAGGGCCACCCAGACGAAGTCGAGCGGACGGCGCGAGGCCAGCAGGGCCACGGCCAGCGGGCCGGAAAACTCGATGGCCACGGCGATGCCGAACGGGATCGTGCGCAGCGCCATATAGAAGCACAGGTTGGTCAAGCCCAGCGCGCCGCCGTACAGGGCCACCGTGCGCAGGTCGGCGCGGCTCAGCTGCCAGCGCCACGGGCGCCAGAACAGCAGCAGCAACAGCGCGGAAAAGCCCACGCGCACGGCCGTGGTGCCTTGCGCACCGACCAGCGGGAACAGGCTGTGCTTGGCCCATGAGGTGCCCAGTCCCAGGCAGGTGACGGAGCCGAGGATGGCGAGCAGGGGAATCAACGAGGAATAGCGGTGCTGAGGCATGGTAATAAATGGCTTGATATCGAAGTGGTGAAAGTTTATTGTGTCTGTTCCGATATTTGCACTCCATTTTGGCTATCATGACGCAACTTTCGCTCACGCCTTCCATCCCCCTCGATGCCTTCGACCTGGCCATCCTCGATATCTTGCAGCGCGATAACACGACTTCGCAGCGCGAAATCGCCCAGACCGTGCATTTGTCCGCACCGGCCGTGCAGCGGCGCATCCGCCGCCTGCGCGAAAGCGGGGTGATCCGCAACGAGGTGGCCGTGCTCGACGCGAGCCGCCTGGGCCGTCCCTTGATCTTGACGGTGGAAGTGCATTTGCACGACGAGCACCCGCAGCGCACGGCCGGCATGCGCGCGCGCATCATGGCCGAGCCTGCCATCCAGCAGTGCTACGGCATCACGGGCGAGGCCGATTACCTGCTGATCATTACCGCCAGCAGCATGGCCGAATACGAGGCACTGACGGAACGCCTGTTCGGCGGCGACGACAATATCCGGCGCTACCGTACCTCGGTGGCATTGACCTGCCTCAAGATGGGCTTGCACGTGCCGCTGGCATAGGATCGGACAGATGACGATCTCCAACAAGAAGCAAGCGGCCGTGACGGCAGCCATGCCCGCCAGCCTGCGCGCCGCCGTGGCCGGCTATCGATGGACGCGCGACAGCATCGGCGAATCGGATGCCGCCGTCTACCGGCTGCAGGGCAGGAACGGCGCGCCGGACCTGTTTTTGAAGTATGGCAAGGGTGTTGCCGCCGCCGAGCTCGCCGATGAACTGGCACGCCTGCGCTGGCTGGCGCCGTACCTGTCCGTGCCGCCCGTGGTCCAGTTCGGCCAGGCGGCGGACCGGCAGCAGGCATGGCTGCTGACGGCGGCGCTGCCGGGCAAGACGGCTCACGAATTACTGGAAGCCAATCCTGAGATTGGCCCCGCCGTGGCCGACGCGCTGGCAGCCTTCCTGCGCCGCCTGCATGCGCTGCCCGTGAGCGCCTGCCCGTTCGACGCCGGCCCTGCCGCACGGCTGGTCCAGGCGCGCCAGCGCATCGATGCGGGCCTCGTCGACGCCGACGATTTCGATGCCGGGCGCCAAGGCTGGACGGCGGAACAGGTGTGGGCGGCGCTGCAGGATTGCCAGCCGCTCACGCCCGACCTCGTCGTCACGCATGGCGACTTCTCGCTGGAAAATATCCTTATGCACGAAGAACAGGTCGTCGGCTGCCTCGACGTGGGACGGGCGGGCGTTGCCGACCGTTACCAGGACCTGGCCATCGTCTGGCGTGCTCTCGGTGCGTTGGACGCCGCGCTACAGCAAAGGTTTGCTGAGCAATATGGGCTCCTTGATATTGATCAAGGCAAGCTGCAATGGCATTTGCTGCTCGACGAGCTGTTTTGAGCGCCGCCCGCACTTTGGCATAATCAGCAGGGACGACTGTGGGAGCATGGGAATGGAAGAGCAGGAAAATGCACATCTGCTGGAACCCGGCCTGCTTGCCGCCTGGCTGGCAGCACGCTCGATTGCGCGTGGCTTGCCGCTGCCCGTGCCCGAGCACGGTGGCTGGCGCGTCGATACGCGTTTGCCGGGCGAAATCCGGCGCCACGTTTTTTCAGGCCCTGTGCCAGGCATCAGCGCGTTGGCGTCGTCGATCCACGGTCCGCATATCTTCATCAAAATGTGCGGCTCCGGGGAGCAATTGCTCCGGTTGTTGCCGCCCCGATGGCAACTCTTGCCTGGCGGCTTTTTCATGAGCCATGAAGGCGGTATGCATGCATCCGCGTTGCCTGCCGGCTACCAGCTTGACGTGACAAGGTCGCACGCAATCACGACGGCGCGCATTCTGGGCGGCGATGGCTGCGTTGCCGCCAGCGGCCATGCCGTGGAACATGCGGGCGTCTTTGTCTTTGACCGCATCGTCACGGAAGCGGCGCATCGGCGCCGGGGCCTGGGGAGGGCGCTGATCGCCGCGCTGGCGGCCCGGCAACGATCGGCCAGCGCGCGCCGGGTGCTGGTGGCCACCGAGGATGGGGCAAAATTGTACGCGAGCCTGGGTTGGCAAATCGACTCACCGTATTCGACGGCAACGATTGCTTGACGTTGCGATACCGTACTTGCGCATCGCGGAGGCCGGGCGGCCATGTTACGGCTCAAGGCTCTTCACTCTGCGCATCGCGCTCGCGGCAGCTCAAGGATGCGTAATGGCCCTTGGGCATCCTGGTCTTGATGGCAACCTCGTTCAGGGCATGCCGGATATCGACGGGGTCGCGCAAGGTGCAGCGCTGGGCGATGGCGAACGCCTGCAGCTTCTGCGTGCTGCCCTGCACCCTGAGCGTCACGCCCGCGCCGGGGCTGACGCAGCAGCCGATGTATTGCGTGATGTATTCTTCCTCGATCAGCACCAATTCATGCCCCATGAAGCTGGCCGGCTTTTTCAACAGGTAATAATCGGTGTAGTCGAAGCGCTGGTCCGGGTGCTTGCCGATGTAGCCTTCGCGCATGTAGGCCTGGATCGCCTTGCCGGAGGTGCCCACTCTTTGCGTCGTGCCCTTTTTCAGGTGTAGCGCCTGGATCAGGCCATTTTCAAGACCGGGATCGGCAGCGGCCAGGGCGCTGGAGGAGCAGGCGGCGAGCAAAAGCGAGCCGATCAGGCGGCGGGTGCGGCATGCCGGCATGAGAGTGAGTTTTTGCATAGATTCAAATGAAGGGGCGGAGTGGCGCAGTGTAGCCCACGCCAGCCTGTGTGCGTGGCACAATGCGTGATCGGCACGCCACGTGCCACTGACCCAGGACTTTCATGACCCGCGCCATCCTTGACGAAGCCCAGATCCATCCCGCCGCCCGCCCTTTGATCGGCAGCAAGCACCAGGACATCGTGCGCGAAGTGCAGGCGGCCATCGCCGCGCACCAGGTGGTGGTGGTCGGCATGGCGCTCAACCCGTTTCCGCGCAAGGCGCGCAAGATACTCGACGTGCTGGGCACGCCTTATCAGTACTTACAATACGGCAGCTATCTGAACCAGTGGCACCGCCGCAATGCCTTGAAAATGTGGACGGGCTGGCCCACGTTTCCCATGATTTTCGTCAATGGCGTGCTCATCGGCGGCGCCAGCGAGCTGCAAAAGCTCGTGGAAAATGGCGAGTTCAGCGCCATGCTGGCGAAGAAGCTGCGCGCGATTTAAGCTCCGTCTTATTCGCCGGGCCGCCACGGCGACTTGCGCGTGCGCAAGGGGTCGAGCAAGCTGCGTAAATCGTTGTGGTCGAGCTCGTACATCAGCGCAATTAAACTGCCCAGTTCGCCCGAGGGGAAGCCCTCGCGCGCGAACCAGCCCAGGTAGTGTCCCGGCAAATCGGCCAGCAAGCGTCCCTGATATTTCCCGTATGGCATTTCGCGCGTGACCAGCAGCGCCAGTTTTTCTGAATTCATGGTGGTGACCCCGTGTTGATGCGGCCAGTGTAGCAGACCATTGCATTGTTGAGTTGAGCGCAATTATCTTCTTCCCGATCAGGTATTTTTCGGAATAAAGAAAACCCCGATACTGCATGCCAACATCATTTATCGGAGTTTGCCATGCCCATTGCCTTGCTCGCGCTGACCCTCAGCGCCTTTGCCATCGGAACCACCGAGTTTGTCATCGTGGGACTGTTGCCCACCATCGCCGCGGACCTGGGCGTCAACCTGCCGTCGGCCGGCCTGCTGGTCAGCCTGTATGCGCTGGGCGTCGCCGTCGGCGCGCCCGTGCTGACCGCCCTGACGGGCAAGATTCCGCGCAAAACCCTGTTGCTGTCGTTGATGGTCTTGTTCACCCTGGGCAATTTGCTGGCGTGGAAATCACCGGGCTATGCAACCCTCGTCGTCGCCCGCATCCTGACGGGGCTGGCGCATGGCGTGTTCTTTTCCATCGGCTCGACCATCGCCACCTCGCTGGTGCCGAAGGACAAGGCGGCCAGCGCGATTGCCATCATGTTTACGGGCTTGACCGTGGCCCTGGTGACAGGCGTGCCGCTGGGCACCTTCATCGGCCAGCATTTCGGCTGGCGCGAAACCTTCCTCGCCGTCTCGGCCCTGGGTCTGGTGGCGTTCATCGGCAGCCTGCTGTACGTGCCATCGACCATCAAGCACAGCAAGCCCGCCTCGCTGCTGCAGCAAGTGCAGGTGCTGGGCCAGCCCCGGCTGCTGCTGGTGTATGCCATGACGGCCGTCGGCTATGGCGGCTCCTTCATCGCCTTTACCTATCTGGCGCCGATTTTGCAGCAAGTGTCGGGTTTCAGCGCCGGCGCCGTGGGCGCGGTGATGCTCGTGTATGGCGTGTCCGTGGCGTTCGGCAATATCTGGGGCGGCAAGCTGGCCGACAGCAAGGGTCCAGTGAGTGCCCTGAAACTGATCTTTTTGCTGCTGTCCGCAGTCTTGCTGCTGCTGACCTTCACGGCGCCGCATCCCGTGTTCGTCGTCATTACCGTGCTGCTGTGGGGGGCCGTGGCCTTCGGTAACGTGGCCGGTTTGCAAGTGTATGTCGTGCAGCAAGCGGAGCACTTCACGCCCCGCGCCGTGGATGTGGCATCGGGCCTGAATATCGCCGCTTTTAATCTTGGCATCGCCGGCGGCGCCTGGGGCGGCGGCCTGATCGTGGAACACCTGGGCCTCGTGCACACGGGCTGGATCGGCGCGCTGGTCGTGCTCGGTGCCTTCGGCTTGACGGCCTTGAGCGGCCGGATGGATCGTTTGAATCCCATCCCTGTGCGCAGCGGCGGCGAGAAATCGATCCATGCAGTGGGACATTAAGCCTGCTTGATCTGCAAGCAAGTCGCTGGCACGGGCGAGAGCAGGGTTTACAATGGTGTTTCCCTTTCTCTCGCCCATACTCCCCATGTCCGATACCGCAATGTCACCGCTGCGCCTGCGCGCCGCCATCAACCCGAAACCGCTGGGCGTCGCCCTGTTGCTCATCGTGCTCGGCGCCTGGTACCTGGCGCTGACGGTGGGCGCCACCCAGTCCGCGCTGTACGTCGTGGGCGCCTTGCTCGGCATCACTTTGTATCACGCGGCCTTCGGTTTTACGTCCGCCTGGCGCGTCTTCATTGCCGACGGCCGCGGCGACGGCTTGCGCGCGCAAATGCTGATGCTGGCCGTGGGCGTGGCGCTGTTCTTCCCCGCGCTGTCGGCCGGCACCCTGTTCGGCACGCCCGTCGCCGGCCTCGTGTCTCCCGCCGGCACCTCGGTGATCTTCGGCGCCTTCATCTTCGGCATCGGCATGCAGCTGGGCGGCGGCTGCGCCTCCGGCACGCTGTACACGGTGGGCGGGGGCAGCACGCGCATGCTCATCACGCTGGCCGCCTTCATCGTCGGCTCCGTCATCGGTACGGCGCACATGCCGTTCTGGACGGCGTTGCCGCAACTTCAACCCATTTCCCTCGTCACGACCCTGGGCCTGGTACCCGCGCTGGCGCTGAACTGGATCGTCTTCGCGCTGATCGCCGGCATCACGGTCTTCGTTGAAAAGCGCCGTCATGGCAAGCTCGTCGCGACGCCCCTGCGCCCGTCGCAGGCGTCGCCGTGGCTGCACGGCCCCTGGCCGCTGGTGGCGGGCGCCATCGCGCTCGTCGTGCTCAATTTCATCACTCTGGCGCTGTCGGGCCGTCCATGGGGCGTGACGTCCGCGTTCGCCCTGTGGGGCGCGAAAGCGGCATCCGTGATCGGCATCGATACTGCCAGCTGGGCCTACTGGTCGACCAAGGCCAACGCGGCCGCGCTGGCCGCGCCGCTGACGCAAGACAAGACTTCCGTGATGGACATCGGCATCGTGCTGGGCGCCATGCTGGCGGCGGCCCTGGCCGGCCGCTACGCGCCCGTGTGGCGCATCCCGCGCCGCTCGATCATCGCCGCCGTCGTTGGCGGCTTGCTGCTCGGCTATGGCGCGCGCCTGGCCTACGGCTGCAACATCGGCGCGTATTTCAGCGGCATCATCTCGGGCAGCCTGCACGGTTGGCTGTGGCTGGTCTGCGCCTTCCTGGGCAATGTCATCGGCACGCGTTTGCGCCCGTGGTTCGGCCTGGAAGTGGAGAAAGTCAAACCGAGCGGCTGCTGAGTTATCCACCGTCAATGACCGTACCGAAAACTAATGGAGCAATGTGCATGGATGTCGAGTACCAGGCGTTTTTACACGCGTTTCCCCCGGCGCAGCGCGTGAGCGCCGATGCCGGCAAGCTGGCTGCCTTTACGGCGCACGTACTGGGCGTGGCCTTGCCCGACGACCTCGCGGCATTTCTGCGGCAGGTGGGCGGCGGCTATTTCGGCCGCAACGATCTGTACTTTTTTGGTGACGGCGCAACGCCGGCGCCGCGCGATTGCCTGCAGGAGTGGAACCGTCAAGATTTCTGGACGGAGATTTTCCCGTGCCCGGCAGAGGGCGGTCCCGTGTTCTTTGCCGAAACCTGCTTTGGCGATCAGCTCGGCTACCGCCACGATGGCGACAGCGTGCTCTATTTGCTGTTCGCCATCGATACCTTCGAATCGTTCGTGCTTGCGCATAGCGCACAGGAACTGTTCGCACAGGTGCTGACCGAGCGCTTTGCCCTGGTCGATGCGCGTCGCCTGCAGGCCGTCGAAAGCCAGCTTGGCCCATTGCGCCAGGGCATGCATTATGCGCCGCTGGTGAGCCCGCTGCTGGACGGCAGCGGCGCGGCAGACAACTTCTGCCAGGAAACGCCGAATGTGCACTTCAGAACGGCGCTGGCCGCGCTGCATGCCGCGCGGCGTGCCTCGGGCGGCTAGTGTGGCGGCTGGCTGGGGGGGGCGCTTTTAGCCGCCTCCAGCAACGGGCGCGGCAATCCGGTGTATATTGCCGCCCACCTTAGCTCAGTACCGTATCTGCCATGTCCCCAGCGATCCTGTTTGCCGTCGTCCTCGCGTATTTCCTGATCCTGCTGGGCGTGGCGTGGCGCACCTCGCGCCATGCCACCAACGACAGTTTTTTCATCGGCAACAAGGACAGCAACTGGATGCTGGTGGCCTTCGGCATGGTCGGCACCACGCTTACGGGCGTCACCTTCATCAGCGTGCCCGGCGCCGTGGGCAGCAACGGTTTCGGCTACATCCAGCTGATGATCGGCTATGTGCTCGGCTACCTGGCGATCACGTTTATTTTGCTGCCGCTGTATTACCGGCTGCAGCTCACTTCCATTTACCGCTACCTGGAAGTGCGCCTGGGCCGGCGCTCCTACCAGAGCGGGGCGGCGTTTTTCATCGTCTCGCGCCTGCTGGGCGCCACGGCGCGGCTGTATCTGGTGGTCAATATCCTGCAGGCAACAATACTCGACAGCCTGGGCGTGCCGTTCTGGTTGACGTCGTGCGTCGTGCTGCTGCTGATCCTGCTGTACACGTACGAGGGCGGCGTGAAAACCATCGTCTGGACCGATACCCTGCAAACGGCGTGCATGCTGGCCGGCCTCGTCATCTGCAGCGTGTTTTTGCTGCGAGAGATGGACTTGTCCCTCATCGACAGCCTCGAACGCATGCGCGCGCAAGGCCTCACGCGCATGTTCACTACCGACCCGGACAGCCCCGCCTACGTGTGGAAGCACATTCTTGCCGGCATGTTCATCACGATTGCCATGACGGGCATGGACCAGGAAATGATGCAAAAGAACATTTCCGTGCGCACCTTGCGCGATTCGCAAAAGAACATGCTGAGCCTGACCGTGGTGCTGACCGGCGTGCTGCTGCTGTTCCTCTTCCTCGGCGGCTTGCTGCACCTGTACGCGCCGCTGGCCGGCGTGACGGCGACAGGCGATAAACTGTTCCCCGCCGTCGTGCTGGGGCATTTCCCCGCCGTGGTGCAGCTGATTTTTTTCATCGCCCTCATTTCCGCCCTGTTTCCCAGCGTGGATGGGGCATTGACGGCGCTGACGTCCACCTTTTGCATCGATATTTTGGGCGTGCAGCGCAGGCAGGATTTGAGCGCGGCCGCGCAGATGCGCTGGCGCCGCCGTGTGCACCTGGGGTTCGCCGCCCTGTTCCTGATCCTGATCATGGCCTTCAAATGGCTGGATGACCCCAGCATGATAGGCGTGATCCTGAAGCTGGCCAGCTATACTTATGGTCCGCTGCTGGGTCTGTTCGCCTTCGGCCTGCTGAGCCGGCGCGGCGTACGCGACCGCTGGGTGCCGCTGGTGGCCGTGGCCGGGCCGCTGCTGTGCGCGCTGATCGAAGGGGAGCAGGCGCGGCTGTTCGAGCATTACCGCATCGGCCTGGAACTGCTGATCCTGAACGGCGCCCTGGTACTCGCTGGCCTGTTCCTCATTTCCACGCCGCCAGGGCAGGGCGGCCAGGACCCGCAATACTTGTCAAAATAAGACGAATCCCAAGGCGATCGAGGCCATTTTCAGCTATATTGATTTCCTTTAGGTACATAACCTCACGGAGCATCGATGTCACTCAACCCCTTCCCGCCGCTACGCCGCGGCTTTGGCGCATTCTGGCGCGCGCTGGACGCCACCCGCCGCGCGGTCATCAACCTGATTTTCCTGCTGATCGTCATCGCCATCCTGATCGCCATCTTTGGCGGCGGCGCCAAGCCCCTGGCGGACAAGACCACCCTGGTACTCGACTTGCAAGGCCCGCTGGTCGAGGAAACCCCGGGCGGCGTGCGCGAAGCCGTGCTGGCCAATGTCAGCGGCGAAGTCAAGAAAAGCGTGCAGCTGCGCGACGTGCTGGCCGTGCTCGACACGGCCGGCAAGGACAAGAACATCGGTTCCATGGTGATCCTGCTCGACGAATTGCAGGGCGGCGGCCTGGCGTCGCTGCGCGAAGTGGCGGCCGGCGTGGAACGCTTCCGCGCCACGGGCAAGAAAGTCACGGCCTGGGGTTCGAGCTACAACCAGCGCCAGTACCTGGTGGCGGCGAAGGCCGACGAGGTATTCCTGCACCCGATGGGCGGCGTCATGCTGGAAGGCTTTGGCCGCTACCGCAATTACTACCGCGACGCGCTCGACAAGGTGGGCGTGACGGTCAACCTGCTGAAGGTCGGTACGTATAAAAGCGCGGCCGAGCCTTTCATCGCCAACGGCCCGTCCGAAGCGGCGGCTGAAGCGGACCGCTACCTGAACAACGGCCTGTGGACCACCTACACGACGGATGTGGAAAAGGCGCGCAAGCTGCCGGCCGGCGCGATCATGCAAACGATCGACAACCTGCCAGCCTTGATGACGGCTGCCGGTGGCGACATTGCCAAGCTGTCGCTCAATGGAAAACTGGTCGACGGCCTGAAAACGCGCGATGAGCTGCGCCAGTTCATGATGGCGCGCGGCGCCAAGAACACGGAAGGCACGAACTTCCGCCAGGTGAACTACACCGATTACCTGGCGCGTCTGCGCCCCGTGCACATCGGCGACGCCGTCGGCGTGGTCATCGCCTCGGGCGAAATCGGCGACGGCATCGCGCCGCCGGGCGCCATCGGCGGCCTGTCCACCTCGCGCCTGATCCGCCAGGCGCGCGAAGACAAGTCGATCAAGGCCGTCGTGCTGCGCGTCGATTCGCCGGGCGGCAGCGCCTTCGGCTCGGAACTGATCCGCCGCGAACTGGAACTGACGCGCGCCGCCGGCAAGCCGGTGGTCGTCTCGATGGGCAACGTGGCCGCTTCGGGCGGCTACTGGATCAGCACCTCGTCCGATGAAGTGATCGCCGACGCGGCCACCATCACGGGTTCCATCGGCGTGTTCGCGATCCTGCCGACGGCCGACAAGGTGGTGGAAAAGCTGGGTATCCACACGGCCGGCTCGCCGACCACGTGGCTGGCCGACGCGGGCAACCCCTTGCGCCCGCTCGATCCCCGCTTCGCCGAAGTGATCCAGGGCTCGATCAACCACGTGTATGGCGACTTCCTGAGCCTGGCCGCCAAGGCGCGCAAGACGACGCCGGAAAAGATCGATGCAGTGGCGCAGGGCCGCGTCTGGACCGGCTTGCAGGCGAAAGAGCGCAACCTGGTCGACCGCATCGGCAGCTATGGCGATGCGCTGGCATCGGCAGCCAAGCGCGCCAATCTGGGCGCCGACTACCGCGTGACCTATCTGGAACAGGAAACGTCGAACGTCGACCGCCTGATCGGCATGTTCGGCTCCAAGGCCATGGCCTCGCTGGGGCTGGGCGAGCACGTGAAACTGGGCCTGGCCGGCACGGGCTTGCCGGCCGATGCGGCGCTGGGCATGGCGCAGGACCTCTCCTGGCTGTCGGGCATCACGCGCGAGCGCAAACCGTTCATGGCGCTTACGCACTGCCTGTGCGAGGTGCCTTTGGGCGGCAAGTAAGGTCAGGCCTTACACGGCAATATAGATGACATCCCCAAGCCGGCTTCGCCCGGCTTGTTTTCCTTGAGGAGCAGACTATGGCAAGCGACATGAGCGGCGATACGGATAGCGCGATCGCCATCCGACCTTGCGTGAAAGGCGATGAACAGGCGCTGGCGCTGGTGGGTCAGGCCACCTTCCTGGAAGCGTTCGCCGGCATCCTCGATGGCGCCGACGTCATCGCCCATTGCCAGCGCCAGCATGACGCGCAGTTGTACCGCGACTGGCTGGCGCTGCCGGCCATGCGTTCATGGCTGGCCGAGGCTACGCCGGGCGGCGCACCCGTGGGTTATCTGGTGCTCAGTCCCGCCGGCCTGCCGGTGGCGGACCCGCGTCCGGACGACGTGGAAATCAAGCGCATCTACCTGCTGCACCGCTTCCAGGGCCAGCGCGTGGGCCAGCGCCTGATGCAGGCGGCGCTGAGCCAAGCGCGCGCCGGCGGGGCAGGGCGCGTGCTGCTGGGCGTGTATGCGGAAAACCACGACGCGCTGGCGTTCTATGCGCGCTGCGGCTTTGCCCAGGTGGGCCGGCGCACCTTCCGCGTGGGCCGCACCGACTACCAGGATGTCATCCTCGGCATGACCTTGTAAATCCAGGTAAAGAATCGCCGCCGTCTGTGACCACTTGATCCCCGCGCGGCGTCAGGTCACGGCGGCTGGCGGGAGATTTGTAGCGAGTTTGTATCTGCATGCGAGTCGCCCGCGTCTGGCGCACGCCGGGCGATGACGCCCCGCAAGCCTGATTTTTCCACCGTTACCCCACAGGGTCGGCCCGCCTGCCGGCCCGCTTGGTCCTCCCATGCCTGCCAGGCTGTGTGTAATTGTTTCAAGTAGAAATGAAACAGTTACATGACTATGCTAGAGTCGTTTCACGCTGGGGAGCGATGTTTTTTCAGCTGATTTTCAGCTCTTGATTCCCCAGCTGTGTACCGAAACAACCCCGAAAAACGGTCGTCCGGCCTGAGTGTGTTCCACCTCGGCCGGCGCCACAGAATCGCCGTGCCAGCGGCCACTACAAGGATAAGCGATGGATTCGCAGACAACACCCCATACCCCGCGGCGCAGCCGCCGTTCGAAAATCGTCGGCACGGTCATCGCGCTGGCCGTGATGGCGGCGCTGGGGGGCGGTGCCTGGTACCTGACCCATTCCGGCGCCAGCGCCCAGGGTGGTGCCGGCGGTCCCGGTGGCCCGGGCGGACCCGGCGGGCCTGGCGGACGCCGCGGCGCTCCCTCGACCACCGTCGGCGTGGCCACGGCCGTCAAGTCCGACCTGCCCGTGGTGCTCGATGCGCTGGGCACGGTGACGGCCGCATCCACCGTGACGGTGCGCCCGCAAGTGTCGGGCATTTTGAAGGAATTGAAATTCAAGGAAGGCGGCATGGTCAAGGCGGGCCAGGTGGTGGCGCAGATCGATCCGGCCCAGTTCGAGATGGCGCTGATGCAGGCCACGGGCCAGCGCCAGCGCGATGAAGCGCAGCTGGAAAACGCGCGCTTGACCCTGAAACGCTATCAAACCCTGCTGGGCCAGGATTCCATCGCGCGCCAGGACGTCGACACGCAGGCCGCCCTGGTCAAGCAGCTGGAAGGCACCGTCATGACGGACCGCGCTGCCGAAGGCACGGCCAGGCTGAACCTCGGCTACACCAAGGTGGTGTCGCCGATCAGCGGCCGCGCGGGCCTGAAGGTGGTCGATATCGGCAACCTGGTCAGCACCAGCGACGCGGGCGGCGTGGTGGTCGTGACGCAGCTCTCGCCCATCGACGTGGAATTCTCCGTGCCGCAGGATAAGGTGCAGACCATCCAGGAACGCCTGAATGGCGGTTCGGCCCTGGCGGCGCTGGCGCTGGACCGCACGCGCACGCATACCCTGGACAAGGGCAGCCTGACGGCGCTCGACAACCAGGTCGACGTGCAGACGGGCACCGTGCGCGCCAAGGCCCGCTACACGAACGACAAGATGGCGCTGTTCCCCAGCCAGTTCGTCAACGTGCGGCTGGAACTGGGCAACATCACGGGCGCCGTGCTGGTGCCCGTCACGGCCCTGCGTCACAGTAACAACGGCGACTTCGTGTATGTGCTCAAGGCCGACAAGACCGTCACCGTGCGCATGGTCACGCGGGGCCAGGCCACTACCGACATGGTGGAAATCCGCGCCGGCCTGGAAGCGGGCGAGCAAGTCATCACGGAAGGCGCCGACCGCCTGAAGGAAGGCGCAAAAGTCACGCTGGCGGGCGACAAGCCGGCCATGGGCGGCGCAGGTGCTGCCGGCGCGAACGGCGAACGCCGCCACCGCCGCCAGCATGCTGACGGCGCGGCCAGCGCTTCGGCGTCCGCCTCCGCTCCCGCCAGTGCGCCGGCGACCGCTCCGGCGAAGGGCGCAGCGCAATGAGTCCATCGACGCCGTTCATCAAGCGCCCCGTCGCCACGGCGCTGCTGATGCTGGCCATCGTGCTGGCGGGGCTGGTCGGCTTCAAGTTCCTGCCGCTGGCCGCCTTGCCGCAGGTGGACTTCCCCACCATCCAGGTGCAGACCCTGTACCCGGGCGCGAGTCCCGAAGTCATGGGGCAGACGGTGACGGCGCCGCTGGAGCGCCAGTTCGGGCAGATGTCGGGTCTACAGCGCATGAGTTCCACCAGCGCGGCCGGCGTTTCCCTCATCACCCTGCAATTCACCCTGGGCCAGACCCTGGACGTGGCCGAGCAGGAAGTGCAGGCCGCCATCAACGCGGGCGGCTCCTTGCTGCCCACCGATTTGCCGGCGCCGCCCGTGTACGCGAAGATCAACCCGGCCGACGCGCCCGTGCTGACCCTGGCGATCACCTCGGACACGATGCCGCTGACGCAGGTGCAAAACATCGTCAACACGCGCCTGGCGCTGAAGATCAGCCAGGTCAACGGCGTGGGCCTCGTTTCGCTGTCGGGCGGCCAGCGTCCCGCCGTGCGCATCCAGGGCGACACCAAGTTGCTGGCTTCCTACGGCCTGGGCCTCGACAGCCTGCGCACGGCCATCGCGGCGGCCAACGTCAACAGTGCCAAGGGCAGTTTCGACGGTCCCACGCGCTCGTTTACCATCAACGCCAACGACCAGCTGGTGACGGCGGAAGACTACAAGCGCCTGATCATCACGTATAAAAACGGCGCGCCCGTGCGCCTGGCTGACGTGGCCAATGTCGTCGACAGTGCGGAAAACACGCGCCTCGGTGCCTGGTCGGGCAAGCAGCCGGCCATCATCCTGAACGTGCAGCGCCAGCCCGGCGCCAACGTCATCAAGACGGTGGACGCCATCAAGGCGCTGCTGCCCGACCTGCAGGCCAGCCTGCCGGCGGCCATGAAGCTCGACGTGCTGAGCGACCGCACGACGGGCATCCGCGCTTCCGTCGAACACGTGGAAATGGAACTGCTGTTGTCCGTGCTGCTGGTGGTGCTGGTGATCTTCGCCTTCCTGCACAGCATGCGCGCCACCGTGATCGCCAGCCTGTCCGTGCCGATTTCGCTGATCGGCGCCTGCGGCGTCATGTATCTGCTCGGCTATAGCCTGAACAACCTGTCGCTGATGGCCTTGACCATCGCCACGGGCTTTGTCGTCGACGACGCCATCGTCATGATCGAAAACATCGCCCGCTACATCGAGGAGGGCGAAACGCCGATGGCCGCCGCGCTGAAGGGCGCGTCGCAGATCGGCTTTACCATCATCTCGCTGACGGTCTCGCTGATCGCCGTGCTGATTCCCCTGCTGTTCATGGGCGACGTGGTGGGCCGATTGTTCCGCGAATTTGCCATGACCCTGGCCATCACCATCTTGATTTCCGCCGTGGTGTCGCTCACCCTGGTGCCGATGATGTCGGCGCGCTGGCTGAAAAGCCACGCCGATGAAAAAATCAGCGCCACGGGCCAGCGCATCCAGGCGTTCCTCGACCGCGTGATCGTGCAGTACGACCATGCGCTCGTGTGGGTGCTGAAGCGCCAGGGCCTGACCCTGCTCGTCGCCCTGGCCACCTTGCTGCTGACCGTCATCCTGTACATCACGATTCCGAAAGGCCTGTTCCCCACGCAGGACACGGGCCAGCTGCAGGCGCGCATCGAAACCTCGCAAGCCGTCTCGTACGAGCGCATGGCCACCTTGCAGCAGGCGGCTGCCAGCGCGCTGCTGGAAGACCCCGCTGTCGATACCTTGAGTTCCCTCGTCGGCGTCGATGCGGCCAACAATACCATGCTGCATACGGGTAGCATGCTGATCAATCTCAAGCGTCCGCGCACTGGCACCCAGGACGAGATCATGGAACGCCTGCGCAACCGCGTGGCCAAGGTGGCCGGCGTGACCCTGTATCTGCAGCCGACGCAGGATCTGACCATCGATGCGGAATCGGGGCCGACGCAGTACCGCGTCTCGCTCGAAGGGGCCGATACGGCCACCGTCACCGAATGGGCCGGCAAGCTGGCCGCCCGCATGCGCGAGCAATCGCAGCTGCGCAACGTCGTCACGGATGCGGGCGCCACGGGCGCCGCCGTGACGGTCGCCATCGACCGCGACAGCGCCGCGCGCATGTCCGTCACCACGGCCACCGTCGACGACGCCTTATATAACGCCTTCGGCCAGCGCATCATTTCGACGATTTTCACGGAAACCAACCAGTACCGCGTGATCCTCGAAGCGCAGCCGGGCATCGTCACGACGCCGTCCGACCTGTCGGACCTGCAGGTGCGCACGGGTTCCGGCAAGTCGACGCCGCTGTCCGCCTTTGCCAGCGTCAGCGAAAAACAGGCGCCGCTGCAGATCACGCACGTGGCGCAGTATCCGGCCACGACGCTCGGCTTTGATACGACGCAAGGCGTGGCGCTGGGCAGCGCCGTCGACGCCATCCGCCAGGCGGCGAAAGACATCGCCTTGCCGCCATCGGTGACATTGACCTTCCTCGGCGCGGCCGGCGCGTATGAAAACTCGCTGTCGAACCAGCTGTGGCTCATTCTGGCCGCCGTCGTCTGCGTGTACATCGTGCTGGGCGTGCTGTACGAAAGCTACATCCACCCGCTGACGATCCTGTCGACCCTGCCGTCGGCCGGCGTGGGCGCCCTGCTGGCGCTGATGATCTCGGGGCAGGACCTGGGCGTGATCGGCATCATCGGCATCATCCTGCTGATCGGCATCGTCAAGAAGAACGCCATCATGATGATCGACTTCGCCATCGAGGCCGAGCGCGACGAGGGGAAAAGTCCGCAGGAAGCCATCCACCAGGCGGCGCTGCTGCGCTTCCGCCCGATCCTGATGACGACCCTGGCGGCCCTGTTCGCGGCCGTGCCGCTGATGCTGGGCTGGGGCGAAGGCGCCGAGTTGCGCCGTCCGCTGGGCCTGGCCATCTTCGGCGGCCTGATCGTCAGCCAGGTGCTGACCCTGTTTACCACGCCCGTCATCTACCTGGGCTTCGACCGCCTGGGCCAGCGCTTTGCGCGCAAGACGCCCGGGGTGAAGCTGGACAAGCCGGCCGATAACGCGGGGAGCGCCGCGTGAACCTGTCCGAACCGTTCGTCAAGCGTCCCATCGCCACCGTGCTGCTGACCATCGGCATCGCGCTGGCGGGCATCGGCGCCTTCTTCGTGCTGCCCGTCTCGCCGCTGCCGCAGGTCGATTATCCGACCATTTCCGTCAGCGCCAGCCTGCCCGGCGCCAGCCCCGCGACCATGGCCACGTCGGTGGCCACGCCGCTGGAACGGCGCCTGGGCGTGATCTCGGGCGTGAACGAGATGACGTCGTCGTCGGGCACGGGCTCGGCGCGCATCAATTTGCAGTTCGACTTGAACCGCAAGATCGATTCGGCCGCGCGCGAAGTGCAGGCGGCCATTGCCGCCGCGCGCGTGGACTTGCCGGCCACCTTGCGCAGCAATCCCACCTATCGCAAGGCCAATCCGTCCGACGCGCCCGTGATCATCCTGGCGCTGACGTCGAAGACGCGCACGCCGGGCCAGATCTACGATGCCGTGTCGAACCTGGTGCAGCAAAAGGTGGCGCAAGTCAAAGGCGTGGGCGACGTGGAACTGGGCGGCGGTTCGCTGCCCGCCGTGCGCGTGGAACTGCTGCCGTACCAGCTCAATCACTACAGCTTGTCGATGGAGGACGTGCGCGCGGCCATCCAGGCCAGCAACGCAAACCGCCCCAAGGGAGCCATTTCCGGCGACGAGCGCAGCCTGCAGATCTATTCGGGCGCGGCGACGGCTTCGGGCGGACGCAGCGCGGCCGACTACCGCAGCCTGGTCGTGGCCTGGCGCGATGGCGCCGCCATCCGCCTCGACGACGTGGCCGACGTGGTCGACGGCGTGGAAAACACGAATACCCTGGGCCTGTTCAATGGCGACCCGGCCGTCATCGTGCTGATCACGCGCCAGCCCGGCGCCAACGTCATCGCCACGGTGGACGGCGTGCGCGCGCTGCTGCCGCAACTGCAGGCGCAGCTGCCGGGCGACATCAAGCTGCAGGTGGCGTCCGACAGCACCAACTCCATCCGCTCGTCGCTGCACGAAATCGAATTCACCTTGATCCTGTCCATCGTGCTCGTCGTGCTGGTGGTCAGCGCCTTTTTGCGCAGCGTGCGCGCCACCATCATCCCGGCCGTGGCCACCATCGTTTCCCTGCTGGGCACCTTCGGCGTGATGTACATGCTGGGTTTCAGCCTGAATAACCTTTCCTTGATGGCGCTCACGGTGGCCACGGGCTTTGTCGTCGATGACGCCATCGTGGTGCTGGAAAATACGCAGCGCCACATCGAGGCCGGCATGGACCGTTTCAAGGCGGCCCTGCTGGGCGCGCGCGAAGTGGGTTTTACCGTGCTGTCGATCAGCCTGTCGCTGGTGGCCGTCTTCATCCCGCTGCTGTTCATGGGCGGGCAGGTGGGGCGGCTGTTCCGCGAATTCGCCGTGACCCTGTCGGCCGCCGTGATGATTTCGCTCGTCATCTCGCTGACCACCACGCCGATGATGTGCGCCTGGCTGCTGAAAAGCGGGCAGCAGCACCAGCCGCCAGGCAGAGTGGCGCGCTGGTTCGAGCGCGGTTTCGAGCGCATGCTCAAAGTCTACGAGCACTGCCTGGACTGGGCGCTGTCGAGCGCCGCGCTGGTGATGACGATCCTCGTCTTCGTCGTCGGCCTGAATGTGTACCTGTTCGCGGCCGCGCCCAAGGGCTTTTTCCCGCAGCAGGACACGGGCCAGATCAATGGCGGCATGCGCGCCGACCAGAGCATCTCGTTCCAGGCCATGCAGAGTAAATTGCGCCAGCTGGTCGACATCATCAAGGACGACCCGGCCGTCGCCACCGTCGTGGGGTTTACGGGCGGCGGACGGGCAGGGGGCGGCTTCATGTTCATCGACCTGAAACCCGCGTCGCAGCGCACGGACAAGGGGCAAGCCGTGATCGCCCGCCTGCGTCCGCAACTGGCCAAGGTGACGGGCATTTCGCTGTTCCTCAACCCCGTACAGGATTTGCGCATGGGCGGGCGATCGAGCAATTCCACGTACCAGTACACCCTGATCAGCGACAACCAGGCGGACCTGAAGAAGTGGGCGGCGAAGCTGGCCGACCAGATGAAGCTGCAGCCGGCCCTGATCGACGTCGACACGGATCAGGCGGAAAACGGCGTGGAAACGTTTGTCAGCATCGACAAGGACCGCGCCACGCAACTGGGTGTGCAGGTGAAGGATATCGACAATGCGCTGTACAACAGCTTCGGCCAGCGCCAGGTGGCGACCATCTACGATGAGCTGAACCAGTACCACGTGATCATGGAAGTGGCGCCGCGCTACGCGCAAAGCCCGGAAGCGTTGCGCTCCGTGTATGTGCCGGCGTCGAATGCGGCAGCCGTCGCCGCCACCGGAACGACGGCCGCCAGCGCCGCCGCGTCCAGCACCAGCGTGGCCGCGACGACGTCGAATACGACGGCGGCGCGCGACCCGTCCAGCGGCTCGGCCCTGAGCACCACCCTGGCGAAGATGGTGCCGCTGTCCTCGTTCAGCAGCTTCGCGGAAAGCTCGACGGCCACGTCCATCAACCACCAGGGCGGCGAACTGGCCACCACCGTGTCGTTCAACCTGGCCGACGGCTATCCGCTCAGCGACGGGCAGGCGGCCGTGGCCCAGGCGGAGTCGGAAATCGGCATGCCGGTGAACGTGCACGGCAGCTTCCAGGGCTCGGCCAAGAGCGCGCAGGACAGCAACAAGGAGCAGCCGCTCTTGATCCTGGCGGCCATCGTGGTGATCTACATCGTGCTGGGCATCCTGTACGAAAGCCTGATCCACCCCGTCACCGTGCTGTCGACCTTGCCCTCGGCGGGGGTGGGCGCCGTGCTGGCGCTGCTGCTGTTCCGCATGGAGTTTTCCATCATCGCCCTGATCGGCGTGTTCCTGTTGATCGGTATCGTCAAGAAAAATGCTATATTGATCATCGACTTCGCGCTGGAGGCCGAGCGTTCGCGCGGACTGACAGCGGTGGAAGCGGTGCGCGAGGCATGTTTGCTGCGTTTCCGCCCCATTCTGATGACCACCCTGGCGGCGGCGCTTGGCGCCTTGCCGCTGGCGATCGGTTTCGGCGAGGGGTCAGAGCTACGCCAGCCCTTGGGGGTCGCCATCATCGGCGGCCTGATTGCCAGCCAGTTACTCACATTGCTGACCACCCCGGTGGTCTACATCCTGCTCGACAAGCTGCGCACGCGCAGCGCCGACGAGCAGCAATTGAGCCGCATTCCTGGGCCAGATAACCCGAGCACACAATCATGAAGCAAGTAAAACCTATTTCCTCCGCCGTCCCCGCACGCCGCCTGCTGGCTTTGGCCGCGGCAGTTCTCCTTGCCGGCTGCGCCGTCAGCCCCGCGTATGAAACGCCGACGGCCGCCGCGCCGCAAGCGTTCAAGGAGGCGGCTGGCTGGCAGCCCGCCGCGCCGGCCGACACCCTGGAGCGGGGGCCGTGGTGGACCCTGTTCGGCGACGCGCAGCTGAACCAGCTGGCCGAAGGCATCGACATATCGAACCAGAACGTGGCGGCCGCCATCGCTTCCTACGAGCAGGCGCGCGCGCTGGTGCGCGAACAGCGCGCCTCGCTGTTCCCCACCGTGAACCTGACGGGCAGCGGCGCCCGTTCCGGTGGCGGCGGCGAGCAGCAGACGAACAACAACTTCAAGGCCGCCATCGGCGCGTCGTGGGAACCGGACGTGTGGGGCAAGCTGCGCGCCGGCGTGACGGGGGCCGATGCCAGCGCCAGCGCCAGCGCGGCCGACCTGGCCGCCGCGCGCCTGTCGGCGCAGGGCGAGCTGGCCACCAATTACTTTTCGCTGCGCCAGAGCGATGCGCAGATCGCGCTGCTGAATGCCACCATCGATGGCTACAA
This sequence comes from Janthinobacterium sp. BJB304, assembly GCF_002735765.1. NCBI lineage: Bacteria > Pseudomonadati > Pseudomonadota > Betaproteobacteria > Burkholderiales > Oxalobacteraceae > Janthinobacterium > Janthinobacterium sp. BJB304. The sequence continues at coordinate 53,242 of NZ_PDZN01000019.1, read as the reverse complement.
GCGCGTGCTCGAGATCACCGGCAACCGTTTTAACTCGGGCATCGCCGCCAAGTCCGACCTGCTGCAGGCGCAGACGCAGCTGGCCAATGCGCAGATCGACCTGTCGAGTCAGACGCGCGCCCGCGCCCAGCTCGAACACGCGATCGCCATTCTCTTGGGCCGCGCGCCGTCCGACTTCAGCCTGGCCGTGGCGCCGTGGACCCTGACCGTGCCCGAGGTGCCGCTGGGCGTGCCATCGACCCTGCTGCAGCGCCGTCCCGACATCGCCGCCGCCGAGCGCAGGGTGGCCGTGGCCAATGAGCAGATCGGCATCGCCCGCTCGGCCTACTATCCGAGCCTGAACCTGACGGGTTCCTACGGTTCCGGCGCCAGCAAGGTGGGCGACCTGTTCAACGCTTCAAGCAGCTTGTGGTCGCTGGGTGTGTCGGCCGCGCAAACGCTGTTCAACGCGGGCGCCACCACGGCCAGCGTGGACGCGGCCAAGGCGGGCCATGAGGCGGCCGTGGCGCGCTACCGCCAGACGGTGCTCAGTGCTTTCGGCGCCGTGGAAGACCAGTTGTCGGCCACGCGCGCGCTGGCCGAGCAGCTGGCCTTGCGCCAGCAGGCGTCGTCGGCCGCCGACCAGGTCGAACAGCAGATGCTGAACCGCTACAACGCGGGCCAGGTCGGCTACACGGACGTGGTGACGGCGCAAGTGACGGCCCTGTCGGCGCGCCGTTCGCTGGTGCAGGCCCAGGCGGATCGCCAGACGACGGCCGTGGCCCTGATCCAGTCGCTGGGCGGCGGCTGGCACGTGCCGCAGGCGCAGTAAGGGGACAGGCTGGCGCAGGCCGAAAAACCTGCGCCAAATTCGCGTTTTCCTGCCCATCTTGAGTGCTAGAATGCAAGATTATCAATTCCCAGCCTGACGGTTTGGCCGTGGCTGCTATCTTGCCGACGATGACACGCAGTAAACACAGCAATGCTTCCGTCCCCGAAGTGGCCACCATCGTTTTCCCCGTGGTGGCCATCGGCGCTTCCGCCGGCGGGCTCGATCCCATCGTCGCTTTTCTGGCGAACGTGCCGCAGGAAAGCGGGATTGCCTATGTGGTGATCCAGCACCTTGATCCCACGCAAAAGGCCATGCTGCCGGAATTGCTGCAGCGCGCCACCAGCATTCCCGTCGCGGAAATCACGCACCAGGCGGAGTTGCGCCCGAACCATATCTATGTGATCCCGTCGAATGCCGACCTGGGCCTGTCCAAGGGCCGTTTCGTGCTCAGCGAGCCGGTGCAGCTGCGCGGCCACCGCCTGCCCATCAATACCTTTTTCGAGAGCCTGGCCAGCGAGCTGGGCGAACTGGCCGTCGGCGTGATCTTTTCCGGCATGGGCAGCGACGGCACGCGCGGCTTGCAGGCCATCAAGCAGGCGGGTGGCCTGACCCTGGCCCAGCATCCCGACACGGCCAAGTTCGACATGATGCCGCAAAGCGCGATTGCCGCCGAAGTGGTGGACCTCGTCGATTTTCCCGACAAGATGCCGGACAAGATCATCACCTACCTGTTCCGCAGCAGTTTCCTCAGCTTGCCGGGGCATGAGCCGAACGGGCGCAATTCCCTGCAGGAAATCGTCGCCTTGCTGTCCGAGCATACGGGCAACAGCTTTACCGATTACAAGATCAATACGGTATTGCGGCGCATCGAACGGCGCATGAGTTTGTACCAGATGACGTCGATGGAAGAATACGTGCCGTATTTGCGCGCCAATCCCGCCGAAATCGACTTGCTGTTCAAGGAATTGCTGATCGGCGTGACGAGCTTTTTCCGCGACCCGAAAGTGTGGGAATACCTGAAGATGGTGGTCGTGCCGCAAATGCTGGCCGCCCACCCGGACGGACGCGCCTTCAAGGCCTGGGTGCCCGCCTGTTCCACGGGCGAGGAAGCGTATTCGCTGGCCATGGTGTTCCATGAAGTGGTGGCCAGCATCAACCCGCCGTCGAAGTACAGCCTGCAGATCTTCGCCACCGACCTGTCGGCCGACGCCATCGACCGCGCGCGCCAGGGGCGCTTTCCGCACAGCATCATCAGCGACGTATCGGCCGAACGGCTGGAGCGCTTCTTTATCAATGACAAGAGCGGCTATCACGTGAAGAAAGAGATCCGCAACACGATCATCTTTGCCCAGCAAAACATCATTTCGGACCCGCCGTTTACCAAGCTCGATATCCTGTGCTGCCGTAATCTGTTGATTTATCTGAATGCCAAGCTGCAGCAGCGTTTGATTCCCCTGTTCCATTACGCCTTGAACCGCGATGGGATTTTGCTGCTGGGCAGCGCCGATACGCCCGGTCATTTCTCCGACCTGTTTTCGCCGCTGACCACGTCGACCCGGCTGTACCGCCGCCTCGACAACCTGGCGCGCCAGCGCCTGCCCACGTATTTTCCCACCAAGGTTTCGTTGGCATCCCCCCCTACACCTAGCGACACGAGAGAAGTCAGCATGACTGGAAAGATTCAATCCCATGTCGAGCAATTATTGCTCCAGAAATATTCGCCGGCCGCCGCGCTGCTGAACCAGGATGGCGACATCCTGTACATCAACGGCCGCACGGGCGCCTTTCTCGAACCGGCGGCCGGCAAGGCCAACTGGAATATCCACGCGATGGCGCGCGAAGGCTTGCGTTACGAGCTGGCCAGCCTGATCAAGCAGGCGCTGCAAAGCGAAAGCGTGGTACGCCTGAAGGGCCTGGTCGTCAAGGACCACCTGGGGCAATCGCTGGGCGTGGACCTGAGCGCCGAAGCCCTGAGCCAGCCCGAATCCCTGCGCGGCATGGTCTTTGTCACGTTTTCCAGCGTGCCCCTGGTGGCCGAAGCGCGCCGCGGCCGTTCGCCCAATCCCAAGGTGCTGGAGCTGGAACAGCAGCTGGCGCAGGCGCGCAATGAAATCCAGGCCGTGCGCGACGAGATGCAGACCTCGCGCGAGGAATTGAAATCGGCCAACGAAGAATTGCAGTCGACCAATGAAGAGCTGCAGTCGACGAATGAGGAATTGACCACCTCGAAGGAAGAGATGCAGTCGCTCAACGAGGAGTTGTACACGGTCAATGCCGAGCTGCAATCGAAGGTCGATGATTTGTCGCTCGTCAATAGCGACATGAAAAACCTGCTCAACAGCACCGATATCGCCACCATCTTCCTCGACAGCGATTTGCGCATCCGCCGCTTCACGGCGCCGGCCACGCAAATCTACAAATTGATCCAGACGGACTTGCGCCGCCCGCTCAGCGACATCGTCAACGACCTCGATTATCCGGGCCTGGAAGACGATGCGCTCGAAGTGATCCGCAGCCTGGTGTTTTGCGAACGGCAAGTGCCGACCAAGAACGGGCGCTGGTACAACGTACGTATCATGCCGTACCGCACGATCGAAAACGTGATCGATGGCGTGGTCGTGACCTTCATCAACATCACGGAATCGAAGCTGCTGGAAGCCCAGCTGCGCCAGATCCAGTCCGGCGCCGCGGCAGACGGGAAAGCAGGGGAGAGCGCCTCATGAGCGAACCATTCGACGAGGAGAGCGTGCCGGCCAGGTTGCGAGAGCAGGCCGAACAACTGGCGGCGGAGCAGCGCCAGTCCGTAGCGCCGCCGCAGTCGAATGAGGAGGTGATGCGCCAGCTGCATGAATTGCAGGTCAGTCAGATCGAGCTGGAAATGCAGAGCGCGGCCCTGGCCGAGCTCGAGCAGCTGAAGAATGAATATGAAAGCAGCCGCGACCGTTATGCGCAGCTGTATGAACAGGCGCCTGTCAGCTACTTCTCGCTGGCGCGCGAGGGCGTGATCACGCGTGTCAACGTGGCCGCCTGCGGCTTGCTGCAGCGCGACAAGAACCAGCTGCTGGGGCGGCGCTTCGAGCAATTCGTCGCGCCCCAGGCGCAGGGCGGCTTCCGCCGCTTCCTCGACACCGTCTTCAACAGCGGCGCGCGCCAGGTGCTCGAGGCGCAACTGTTCGAAGGCGAGGCGGGCGGCATGGGCGGCATGGTGCGCATCGAAGCCAATTTCGACGCGGACAGCGCCACGGCGCGCATGCTGGTGACGGACCTCGGCGACGAGCACGCGCGCGAATCGGCCTTGCGGCGCGCCTTCGTCATCCTCGACAGCATACGCGAAGGCGTGCTGGTGACGGACAGCGCCAACCGCATCATTTCCGTCAACCCCGCCTTCACCACCATCACCGGCTACCAGGCCGAGGAAGCCATCGGACGCGATCCGTCCTTCCTCGGCGGCGGCACGCATTTGCCGCATTTCTATGAAACCATGTGGCGCAGCCTGCACGAGGAAGGCAGCTGGTATGGCGAACTGGTGAACCGGCGCAAGAATGGCGAGCGCTTCGTCGAATCGCTGTCGATCACGCCCATGCGCATGGCCGATGGCGCCATCAGCCATTTTGTCGGCGTGTTTTCCGATATCACCGAGCGCAAGCTGGCCGAAGCGGACTTGCGCGAACTGCACCGCGAGCTGGACCAGCGGGTCATCGACCGCACGGCTGAATTGCTGCGAGCCAACCAGCACCTGCAGCTGGAAGTGTACCAGCGCGAGCGGGCGCAGGAAGCCTTGCGCGATGCCGAGCGCTTCTTTCACGCCACCATCGATTCGCTGACGGACCGGGTGCTGGTGCTGGACCAGGCGGGCAGCGTCGTGCATGCGAACCAGGCTTGCCTGGCCTTCGTCGGGCAAAAGCAGCCGCCGCTGCAGTACCTGGAATTTTGCGAGACCGACCCGCGCTGGCAGCGCAGCGCCGGACGCGAGCTGGCCGCCGGCATCCGTTCCGTCATTGCCGGCACTGCCGACACGTTTGCGCTCGAATACGAGTTTGCCACGCGCTCGGGGCCCCGCTGGTCGCAGGCCAGGATCAGCCGTTTCCTCGGCGAAGGGCCGTTGCGCGTGGTGGTGGCGCACACGGACATTACGGAACGCAAGCTGATGGATGGCGCCTTGCGCCAGTCGCACGCGCAGCTGCGCCAGCTTGCCCTGCACCTGGAAACGGCCAAGGAAGACGAGCGCAAGCGCATTTCGCGCGATATTCACGATGAACTGGGGCAAAACCTGCTGGCGCTGCGCATCGATATCTCCATGCTCAGCGCCCGCACCGAGGGTTCCCATCCACGCTTGCACGGCCGCGTCGGCGCTGTGCTCAGCAATGTCGACACGACCATCAAGAGCGTGCGCGGCATCATCAACGAACTGCGCCCGATGGCGCTGGACCTGGGCTTGCAGGCCGCTATCGAATGGCAGGTGGGCGACTTCCGCAAGCGCAGCGGCGTCGCCTGCCGCCTGCTGATACGCGACGAGGCGCTGTTTGCCGCCATCGGCAGCCAGGCCGAGATCGTGCTGTTCCGCATCGTGCAGGAAGCGCTCAGCAACGTCATGCGCCATGCCCAGGCCAGCCAGGTCGAGATCGAGCTCAGTTCGGATGCCTGCGCCGTGTACGTGACCATCAGCGACAACGGCATCGGCATCACGCCGCAGCAGCAGCGCAAGAAGCAGTGTTTTGGCCTGATCGGCATTGCCGAGCGGGTGACGGCGCTGGGCGGGCACTTCGAGGTGGGCTTGCCCGCGTCGGGCGCCGGCTGCCGCCTGGCCCTGCAGATTCCCCTGCAGGGAGTGAGGCAGCCTGCCGCCTGATACAGAAATTGCAATGGGTTAATTTTTGCCGACTCAGGTCCCTTGGACAGGCTATACTTTCGCCTGCTATTTACGGAGGGGCATATCTTGTTCAAAACAATCGTTTTACCAGTCGCCTTGTTTGGCGCGTTCGCCGGCGCACACGCCGACGAAGGGCAGTGGCAACCACACCAGCTGCCACAGCTGAAAGCCGAGCTCAAACGGGTCGGCATCGACATTCCTGCAGAAAAACTCGCCGACCTGAGCAAGCACCCGATGAGCGCCATCGTGTCGCTGGGCGGCTGCTCGGCCGCTTTCGTCTCCGACGCGGGCCTGGTGGTGACGAACCATCACTGCGCCTACGGCGCCGTGCAGCGCAATTCCACGCCGGAACACAATTACATCACCGACGGCTTCCTGGCCAAGACGCGCGCCGCAGAGCTGCCGGGCGGTCCGAACAGCCTCGTGTATGTGACGGACAAGGTGGAAAACGTCAGCGAGCGCGTGCTGAAAGGCTTGACGGCCGACATGAGCGGCCGCGCGCGCCACGAAGCCGTGGAAAAGCGCATCAAGGACCTGATCGCCGAATGCGAGACGGACAAGATGTACCGCTGCTCCGTGCCTGCCTTCCACCGCGGCCTCGAGTACTACCGCATCCGCCAGATGATGATACGCGACGTGCGCCTCGTGTATGCGCCATCGGACAAGATCGGCAACTTCGGCGGCGACACCGACAACTACGAATGGCCGCGCCACACGGGCGATTACTCGTTCCTGCGCGCCTACGTGGGCAAGGATGGCCGTCCGGCCGACCCGTCGCCCGACAACGTGCCCTATAAGTCGAAGGACTTCCTGGTGGTCTCGGCCGAAGGCTTGAAGGCCGGCGACGGCATCTTGCTGGCGGGCTACCCTGGCCGCACCAGCCGCTACAAGTTGCCGGCGGAAATCCGCTTCGCGCGCGATACGGCCTTTCCCCTGAAAGTATCCGAATTGCAAGCTGACCTGGCCGTGATGGCCGCCGCCACGCAGGGCGATGCGGCCGCCGCCGTGCGCTACGCGAGCGTGGTGAAAAGCATCAACAACGTGCTGAAGAAAACCCAGGGCTTGCTCGACGGTTTCGCCCGCAAGGACATCGCCGCCATCAAGGATGGGCAGGATGCCGAGTTCCGCGCCTGGTACGCGAAACAGCCGAACGTGTCGGCCACCCTGCTGGCCGAACTGGACGCGGCGATCGCCAGCGACATGGCCCTGAGCGAAGAGGAGTTCGCCTGGACGGTGGCCACCAACAGCGACCTGCTGAAAAGCGCGCGCACCGTCTACCGTCTGTCGCAAGAGCGCCAGAAGCCGGACGCCGAGCGCGAATCGGGCTTCCAGCAGCGCGACCTGGCCTTCATCAAGGCCCGTCTGGCCCGTTTGGAACAGTCGTACGTCAACAAGGTCGACCAGGCGCGCTTTGAAGCGGGCCTGAAGCGTTACGCCCAGCTGGCGGCGAAGAGCCATCCGCAAGGCCTGGACGTGCTGCTGCCGGCCCCAGCGGCCGTGGCGGCCCTGTACCAGCAGACGCAACTGGCTGACACGGCCAAGCGCCTGGCCTGGCTGGACAAGGACCAGGCTGCCGTTGCCCAGTCCGACGACGCTTTCATGCAGCTGGCCGTCAAGCTGTATCCGGTGGAACTGGCGCTGGAAGAGCGCCGCAAGGAAATCGACGGCAACCTGGAACGCGTGATTCCGCAATACATGCAAGCCGTGATCGCGTGGAAGAAATCGCAAGGCAAGCCGGTCTATCCTGACGCCAACTCGACCCTGCGCGTCACGTATGGCACGGTCTCGCCGTACTCGCCGCGCGACGGCATCACCAAGGGACCGTTCACGACCGTGGAAGGCATCGTCGAGAAAGTCACGGGCAAGGCCCCGTTCGAAGCGCCGCAAGGCTTGATCGATGCCGTCAAGCAAAAACGCTACGGCCAGTTCCGCGACCCGGTGCTGGGTACCGTGCCCGTCAACTTCCTCACCAGCGCCGACACCACGGGCGGCAATTCCGGCTCGGCCGTGATGAACAAGCGTGGCGAACTGATCGGCCTGAACTTCGATTCCACATATGAATCGATCACCAAGGACTGGTACTTCGACACGGCCATCACGCGCGCCATCCACCTCGACATCCGCTACATGCTGTGGGTAATGAAGGAAGTGGACCACGCGGATAACCTGCTGCAGGAAATGACCATCAAGTATCCGAAAGCTGCCAAGAAGTAATCTTTAGTTTGCGCTAGCGCAAAGCCGCATCCGCCCCAGGGCCGATGCGGCTTTTTTTGCGGCAGTACAAGGGAGGAGCCGCGGCTCCTGTTCTCCGGTTTGCGGTCCCTGCATCCGCCCGCACAGTACGCGCGGCCATCGCCTGCCGTACTGCCTGCGCCACGTATAATTTCCCGCACTATCCACCGCTATTCTTTTTCGACAGGTTCCCATGCCCCAGACTCCCGATTTGCCGCCGGATTGGCACGCGTTTGAAACGGCCTACGACGTCGAGGCAACCTGGTTCAGGCTGGCCAATGCATCGCTGGCGCTGCTGGGCGCGTCCGCTTTCAAGGATCAGGCATTTTCAGCCTTTGCCTTCAACGCCGTATCGTTCCCGTCCATTTCGCTGAGCTTTGACACCGATCCCGGTAACAGGGCGCGTGATTACTATCCTCCTGACTGGTCGAACGAGTGCATGGAAGCCGATGTGCCGGAAATCGGGCAACTATGGGACGAGGGCCACGCAAGGATCGAAGGCGCGTTGAGCGAGCTGATCGACGTCGCCGATGACGAGCTGCTCTGCACAATCGAGCAAGGCTATCTGCACAGCCTCAGGAAAACCATGGTGCGGCTGGAAACGTGCCATGCTTTCGAGCAGATCAAGACGTGCGCGCCGTTCTGGACCGTGGTCACGCAAGTCGATGCCGATACGGATGAAGAGGAGCGCCTGCTCGATCAGGTGCGCCAAGACTTTCTGGCGTGAGCGCTATATCAGGGCTTGCCAGGCTTTCACTTCCTCGTCCGTGAGCGCCGGTCCCCAGCCGCCGCGCAGCGCCGCATCGTGCTGCGCATAGTGCCCAAGCTGCGGCACGGCGACGTCATGCCTGGCACAGATATCAAGGACGGCTTCCAGCTGGCGCCGGCTTGCCGCAAGGTCATCGCCATGCCAGGTACAGGCGCTCGTTTCCAGCACATGTTGCACCAGTGCTTCCAGCGCGCCCAGCAGGTGCCCGGGCAGTGGCGCACGCACGTCTTCCGGCCAAGGATCGCCCATGCCCGTGACAGCCAGGGAAGCAAAGCCCCGTTCCCAGGCGGCAAACTCACCAGGCGCGAGCTGCGCCACTTTCCACACGTGAGCGGCGAACGCGGACAGGGCGGGATGATCCACATCAAAGCGCCGGCAAAAGCGTTGCAGGCACGTGACGGCAAGGCATTGCCTGGCGATCACGGAGAGCGTGTCTATCGAGATGTTGTGCATGAGTCAAAAGCTCCTGAAGGCGGCGCCTGCCGCAGTGCCTCCACCGGCAACTGAAAAAAGCGCGGCACCATGGCCGGCGACAGCGCGTCGCCGCCGTCCGCCATGGCCAGGCGGCCGCTCAGCAGCAGCATCACGTAGCCGTGGCCCAGCGACCAGCCGGCGCTGGCGGCGGCCTTGTCCCAGCGCGGATCGAGGCCCGCTTCGCGCACGGCCGCGCCTGCCGTCTGCAGCACATATTGAAAGCACGCTTGCGCCGCTTCCTGCAGGGCGGGGAACTGGCGCACGTCCTGGTGCTCGAACATCAGCCGGTAGTGTGCGGGCGCGGCCAGGGCGAATTCGATGTATTGCTGGCCCAGCAATTGAAAACGCTGTTCGGCGGGCAGGCTGCCCGGAGGCGGCAGCTGCGTTTCCCATTTCTGTATCAGGCTGGCGAAACCGGCCGCCGCCACCTCGGCCAGCAGGGCTTCCTTGCTGGGGAAGTGGCGGTACACGGCGGCGACCGAGACGCCCACCGTGCGCGCCAGTTCGCGCAGCGACAGGGCGGCGTCTTGCTGCTGCGCCAGTTGCGCGATGACGGTGGCGACCAGGGTGTCGCGCAAGTTGCCGTGATGATAGGTGCTCGTTGTTGTCATTCGATGTTATCGCTGTTCACATTGTCGTGTATGATGGGCATGTTATCACTGAAAACATGGAGAGCACATGCATGAGATGAACATTGCCGTCCGCACCGTAGACTTGCCGCCAGGCGCCAGCATCGCCCCGCTGTATCCCGGCAGCAACCTGGCCGACGCCTACGCCGTCGATTTGCCCACCGCGCAGGCGCGCCAGATGGACATGCAGAGCCTGGCGCGCCAGCTGCTGGGCAAGCAGCCGGGCTGGGCGCGCAAGCTGATGGTGCTGCGCGACGCCATCGTGGCGCGTTTCGGCATCCGGACGGCAAAACAGATGGAAGCGCGGCCCGGCAAGCGCATCGGCATCTTCCGCATCTATGCCGTCAGCGACGACGAGATCATCCTGGGCGAGGATGACAGCCACCTCGATTTCCGCCTGTCGGTGCTGCGCAACCGCGACGCGGGCCGCCATGGCAACGTGACCGTCTCCAGCGTCGTGCATTGCCATAACCGGGTGGGGCGTGCCTATATCATGCTGATCCGGCCGTTTCACAAGCTGATCGTACGGCATTCGCTGGCGCGCGCCGCCAGGGCAGGCTTCGCCTGAGGCGGGGAGGGGCGGACGGCAAGGGCAATCTTGCTTATTCATGGCCGGTATTGCATACTGCACCACCAGCCTCATCACGATTCCCATGAACGATACGCTTCTCCTGCTGGGTTTTGCCACCACGCCCCTTGAACTGATTTCCTTTGTCCTGGCACTGACAACCGTTGCGCTGAACATCCGCCAGAATCACTGGGCGTGGCTGTTCGCCATCATTTCCTCGGCCGCCTACGGTTTCGTGTTTTTCGAATCGCGCCTGTATGGCGACATGGCCTTGCAACTGCTGTTCATCAGCGTCTCGTTCTGGGGCTGGTACCAGTGGCTGCATCCGGCTAGCGGCGGCAAGACCCTGCCCGTCACGCGGCTGGGCATGCGCGGCTGGCTGGGCAGCGCCCTGGCGTGGCTGGCGGGCTTTGTGCTGCTGGCCTGGCTGCTGACCTCCACCGACACGGACGTGCCCCATGCGGACGGTTTCCTGACGGCAGGCAGCCTGGTCGGGCAGTTTTTGTTATCGCGCAAGAAGCTGGAGAACTGGATCGTCTGGATCGTCGTCGACGTGCTGTACGTGTGGCTGTACCTGCACAAGGACCTGACCCTGACGGCCATCCTGTATGCCGTGTTTGTCGTCATGGCCACGATCGGCTTGCTGGCGTGGAAAAAAGCGGCGCCGGCCGCGCCCGATGCAATGGTCCTCAAGTGATGGGCCGCTGCGTGCGCGTGGCCATCCTGGGCGCGGAATCGTCGGGCAAGTCGACCCTGGCGGCCGCCCTGGCCGAGCGCTACGGCACCGTCTGGGTGCCTGAGTATTTACGTGAATTCGTCGCCACGCAGGGCAGGGTGCCTGTGGCGGAAGACCAATATGGGATTGCGCGTACGCAAGTTGAACGCGAAGCGGCCGCGGCCGCACAGGCGCGCAACTTCCTGTTCTGCGACACGACGCCCTTGATGACGGCGGTTTACAGCCGCCATTATTTCAATGGCGCCGATGCGCAACTGGCGGCGCTGGCCGATGCCGCGCACTACGATTTGACCCTGGTGACGGCGCCCGACAGCCCGTGGGTGGCCGACGGCTTGCAGCGCGAGTCCGAAGCCGTGCGCCAGCTGATCTACCGCTACCTGCTCGACGAGCTCGACGCGCGCGGCATCGCCTATCACGTGCTGCGCGACAGCCTGGAGGCGCGCCTGGAACAGGCGGCGCCCTTGCTGCAACAGGCGCTTGCTGCAGCGCCTGCCATTTCCTTTCCCTACAACGCCTAACAAAACCGTAGCGAGCGGCAGCGAGTTGTGGCCGAGAAGCGCAGCTGTGCGAATGCACAGTGAGCATCGGAAGCCGCAAATCGCGACGCGCAGTAGGTTTGGTTAGGTGTTTAAAAGTCGAACTGCGCGGAAACCTTGAACGTGCGGCTGGCGCCCGGATACAGATAGCCGTCCGATTCCGGCGTCACGTCGCGCCAGTAGAACTTGTCGGCCACGTTGTTGACGGCGGCGCGCAGCACGGCGCGCGTGCCGGCGATGCGCGTGGCGTAAGCGGCGCCCAGGTTGAACACGTGGTACGACGGCACGAAGGTCGTGTTGTTGTACTCAAACGCTTTCTTGCCCGCATATTCCCAGCTGCCATTCACGCTCAGGCCCGCCACCTGTTGTACGGCGTAGTCCGCATGCACGGCCGCCTTGAAGGCGGGCACGTTGGGTACGCGCTTGCCGTCGAGGTCCGCATTGCCCGTGCCCGACTGCTGGCTGTTCAGGGCCGTCACGGAAGCGCCCAGGCTCAGGTTGGCGCTTGCCTTGCCCTGGGCCGACAATTCCAGGCCGCGGTGCTGGGCCTGGCCTTCGCGCACGAAGTAGCCGGCCGTGTTCTGGAATTCCAGGCCCTTGCGGATCTGGAACAGGCTGGCCGCCAGCATGAAGTCCGGCGTCACATCTATCTTGGCGCCGAGTTCGATCTGCTTCGAGCGGCTCGGTGACAGTTCTTCATTGGCATTCATCGCCTTGCGGTCGGCCGTGCCGCCATGTTCCATGCCCTGCGAATAGGCCGCATACACGGACACATTGTCGAGCGGGGTGTAGACGAGCGATACATTCGGCAGCAGGAAATCGTGCTTGGCGCGGATTTCCGTGTCGGCCTTCAGCACGTACTGGTAGCCATCGACATTGATATGGCGCAAGCCGCCATGCAGTTTCCAGTTCGGCGCCAGGCTGACGATATCCTGCACGAAGACGGAGTTTTCCGTATCCTTGCGCACCAGGCGCACGGGGCCCGTGACGCCGGGCGACGTGCCGACGATCTGCGGCTGGTAGATGTTGCTCACGCCCACCCAGTCGTACACGTACAGGCCGGCGCGGTCCTTGCGGCGGAAGGTCGAGACGCCGGCCGTGAAGTCATGGCGCAGGGAGCCGGTGGCGAACTTGCCCTGGATCATGGCTTGCGCGCTCAGCGGCTTTTTCGTCTCGCCCAGGCTGCGGTAGTCATACACGTCGTAATCGCCATTGCCGCAGAAGCCGGGGTACAGGTCCTGTCCGCTGCAGCCATACGGGAAGGCCGTGTAGTCGTCGCGCTTGAACGAGTGCTGGTTGGCCGACAGGGTGGCGTGCCAGTCGTCATTGAAGGCGTACTGGAAGCGCAGGCCGATATTGCTGGTGACGGTTTCCACAGGGCGCGTCCACGGCTGCAGGTTGAGCATGGCGTCGGCGCTGATGCCGGTCGGCAAGGTCTTATTGTTCAGCAGCTGGAAGCCGGGCGCCGTCGCCTGCGCCTTTTCCTGGTAGTCGGCGTCCAGTTGCAGCAGGGCTTGCGGCGAAATCTGCCAGTCGAAGGCGCCGGAAATGAACTTGCGGTTGCCGTCCGCACCCTTGATGTAGGAGCGCAGGCGCTCGGCCGCCACGTTGACGCGGTAGCCGAAGCGCGTGTCTTCCAGGCGGCCGCCCAGGTCGACGGCGCCGTACAGGGTGCCCCGCTCGCGCGTTTCCACGGTGACCGTGCGCAGCGGCGCGGCGGTGGGGCGCTTGACGATGAAGTCGATCACGCCGCCCGGCGCGGCCACGCCTGCCTGCAAGCCGGCCAGGCCTTTCAGCACTTCGATGCGTTCCTTGTTTTCCAGCGGAATTTGCGTGTCGCCAGGAATGGCCACGCCATCCTTGCGGTAGCTGGAATTGTTGTCGAGCTTGAAGCCGCGGATCGTGAACTGTTCCGCATAGCCGACGGCGTTGTAGGCATCGTTGATGCTGGCGTCGAGCTTGACGGCATCGCTGAGGTTGCGGATTTGCAAGTCCTGCATGTCTTTTTGCGAAATGACGGTGACGGACGCGGGCGTCTGCAGCAGCGGCGCGTCGCTGAAACCGCCCACGGAGGCGCGCTTGGCGGCCGGCGCCTTGCTGGCCGTGACGACGACTTCGGCCATATTCTGGGCCTGCGGCTCGGCGGCTTCGGTGCTGTCATTTGCGGCAAAGGCAGGCGCGGCAAACGCGTGCAGGATGGCCAGGGTCAATACAGAAACGGATAAATTCGGTGTGGACATAGAGTGCTCGTGGTTCAAGCCGTCTCGGGAAAGAGCACGGCAGGCTGCTTGTTCGGCTGGCGCCAACGCAGGAGCTATCAAAGGAGGGAGGTACTTTGCGCTTTCCTTCGCTGGCATTATCCAGATCAGGTACGAAGGGTATCTCTCACCCGGATGACTGCTCCAGGACCCCTAGCGAAATGACAGCTTAGCATGAAGCACGGCCAGCTGTCCCACCCGGCTGACCGTTTTACAACACTGTGACGCGAATCTACAAACTGAGTTCGAGCACCTTGCGGCTGACGGCGGGCGTGATGTCGCGCTGTTCGCCCAGCGCCGTCATGCCGTGCGCTTCCAGGGCGGACACGACGGCGTCCACGCTCGCGTGGTTCAGACCGTAGTCGGCCAGGCGCGTCTTGACGCCCATGTGGCGGAAGAAGAATTCCGTGCGCGCGATGGCCGCCTCGATGCGGCCGTCCTCGTCGCCGCCATCGAGGCCCCACACGCGGGCCGCATATTGCAGCAGCTTGACGCGCTTGGCCTGTTTGCGCACGCGCAGCATGCTGGGCAGGATGATGGCCAGGGTCTGAGCATGATCGAGCTCGTACAAGGCCGTCAATTCGTGACCGATGGCGTGCGTGGACCAGTCCTGCGGCACGCCCACGCCGATCAGGCCGTTCAAGGCCAGGGTGGCGCTCCACATCACGTTAGCGCGCACGTCGTAGTCGTCCGGGTGCGACAGGGCTTTCGGGCCTTCCTCGATCAGGGTCAATAAAATCCCTTCCGCGAAGCGGTCCTGCACGGATGCGTTCACGGGGTAGGTCAAATACTGTTCCATCACATGCGCAAACGCGTCGACGACACCGTTGCCCACCTGGCGCAGCGGCAAGGTGAACGTTTTCGACGGGTCCAGCACGGAGAATTTCGGATACACCTTGCGGCTCATGAACGAGCGCTTTTCCTGGGTGGCCTTGCGCGTGATCACGGCCGAGCCATTCATTTCGGAACCCGTGGCCGGCAAGGTGAGCACCGTGCCGAAGGGCAGGGCGGCCTCGACGATCTTGCCGCCTTTGGCCAGGATGTCCCATGCCTCGCCCTCGTGCAGGGCGGCTGCGGCGATGAACTTGGTGCCGTCGACCACGGAGCCGCCGCCGACGGCCAGCAGGAAATCGATGCGCTCGCTTTTCACCATGGCCACGGCCTGCATCAGGGTTTCATAGCTGGGATTGGGTTCGATGCCGGCAAATTCCAGCACCGTGTGGCCGGCCAGCGCCGCCCTGACTTCATCGTAGACGCCGTTCTGCTTGATGCTGCCGCCGCCGTAGGTCATCAGGACCCGCGCCTGGGGCGGGATCAGGCCGGCGATGGCGGCGATCTGGCCTTGGCCGAAGAGGATTTGCGTCGGATTGTAAAAATCGAAATTGAACATGGGGCTCCCGCTGCCGAGGTGTAGGCTGTTGCTGAGGCATGATTATGGCCGAACGGGTGAAATCGTGTCGTGGACGCTTGAGCTTTTCGCCCGCGCGGTGGAGAATGCAGCCGATGTCACCACCACGCGAAAAGGAATGCGCATGACCACCGTCCCACTGGAAGAATCCGGCTTGCCGGCCACCGCGCTCGACATGCACCGCGCCATCGGCGCCACCATCGCCGCGCTGCAGGCGCTGGACTTGAACAGCCAGCGCTTCGAGGCGTGCACAGACCCGGAACTGCGCCGCGTGCTCGCGCATGCGGGCGACACCAGCCGCAAGGAAGCGGCCATGCTGCTCGAATGGATGCGCCGCCGCGACGCGCGCCTCGATACGGCCATGAAGGAAGCGCTGTTCAAGGCGGGGCCAATTGTTGCCCAGTATCACTATGACGAGAAAATATTGTAACTATTGGTTTGTTGTTGTGGCGTACCATGCGCCATTTAACCTTTGCTTCGCGTAGACTGTGCCCCGAACACGATTTTGGGGGAGTCTGCAGAAATGAAATCATTACCATACCGAGAAGGCAGCTGGTTTGCCGTGCCCCTGCCGGGCGGCGGTTATGCCGTCGGCGTGGTGGCGCGCAGGGCGCCTGCCGGGCGCATCATGCTGGCGTATATGTTCGGGCCGAAGCGCGACCGCTTGCCCACACTGGAAGAGCTGGAAGGCTTGCGGCCGGAACAGGCCGTGCGCCGCCTGCGCACGGGCGACATGGCCCTGCTCAACGAGCGCTGGCCCTTGCTGGGCGACAGTGCTCACTGGGAGCGCGATGCCTGGCCCATGCCGGCCTTTATCCGCCGCAATGAATCCCTGCAGCGCGCCTGGCGCGCCAGCTATGCGGATGCCGATCCTGCCAAGCTGAACCGCGAGGAATCTATCCCCTTCGACACGCCGGGCATGGAAAGCGATTCCCTGTACGGCTACGGGGCGACGGAATTGTTGATGAGTAAATTGTTGGCGCAGGAGCAGGCGTCGGCGTGATGGCTGCCGGGCGGCCTTGGTGCCGGAACTTGCATCGGACCGCGTAGGTCGGCTTAGCGCAAAGCGCGTAAGCCGACACCACCAGCGGCCCAGGTCAACAATGTTGTCGGATTACGCGAGGCAAGGCCTCGCTAATCCGACCTACGCCGCTTATGCCGCCGGCAAGCTGATCTGAAACGCCAGGCCGCCGCCTTCGCGGTTGCGCACCTGCAGTTCGGCGCCGTGGCGCAGCAGCACGCGGTCGACGATGGCCAGGCCCAGGCCAGCGCCGTTGGCTTGTCCGCGCGCCGTGTCGAGGCGGGTGAACGGCTTCATCAGCTGCTCGATCTTTTCCGCCGGCACGCCCGTGCCGTGGTCCTGTACCTCGATGATCACCTTTTTCGCGCCGTGGCTGGTGCGCACCTGGCAGGCGATGTCGATTTCCGTCACGTCGCTGCCCGGCGTCTTGCCATAGCGGCGCGCATTCTCGATCAGGTTGTTCAGCACGCGGCGCAAGTCGGTGGGGTTGCCCATCGCATGCGCGCCATCGGCGATGGTGGCGTTGAGCTTCACGTCCGACAGGCGCATCGCTTCGCGCGTCATATCGTGGAGCAAACCGCTGAGGTCGACGTCGGTAAAGCTCGACGCTTCCGTCGGCTTGGCGTAGTCGAGGAACTGGCCGATGATGGCGTCCATCTGCCCGATATCGGACTGGATGCCTTCGCGCGCCTCGTCCGACAGGTTGGCCATTTCCACTTCCAGCTGCATGCGCGCCAGCGGCGTGCGCAAGTCGTGCGAAATGCCCGCCAGAATCACGGCGCGGTCCGATTCCACTTGTTTCAGATCATCGACCATCTGGTTGAAGCTGCGGTTCGCCTCGATGATTTCGATCGGCCCTTTTTCCGGCAACGGCGCCGGCTGCTTGCCCTTGGCGATGTCGCGCGCGGCCGCCGTCAGACGCGACAGCGGTAGATTGATCAGGCTTGAAATGATGGCCGCGCCCAGCAGCGACAGCAGCGATACCAGGCTGGCCCAGCCCAGCCACTGGAAGCCCGTGAGGCCGCGCAGGCGCTCGCGGTCCAGCATCAGCCAGTATTCGTCGTCGTCGATCTTGAAGCTGACCCAGAAGCCGGCCACGCCGTTGACGCGCGCGGAAAAGCGCGTGTCCTTGCCCAGCTTGGCCTTCACCAGCGCCTCGATCTCCGGCATCAGGTAATTGTCGGGCGGCGGCTCGATGCGGTCGTCCTCTTCCAGCGAGAAGATGCGGATGCCTTCGTTGCTGACGAGGTCGAACAGCAGCTCGCGGCGCAACTCGGGCGCCGAGTGCGTCAGTGCCGCATGCGTGATGGTGACGACGGAAATGATCTGGGCGGAAATCTGCTGCGCCTGCGGCTCGCGCTGGATGACGGAAATCATGCCGATCCAGGTGATCATGCTGACCGTGGTCAAGGTGCCGAGCAGCAAAAAGGTGCGCCAGAACAGGCCGCTTTTCAGCCGCGCCAGGCTGATATCGGGAACAAGCTTCATCATGCCTCGCCAGCGATCAGCGCGGCTGTCCGTCCGGGATGAAGACGTAGCCGAGGCCCCACACGGTCTGGATGAAGAGCGGGCTCGACGGATCGGGTTCGATCAGTTTGCGCAGGCGCGAAATCTGCACGTCCAGGCTGCGGTCGAACACTTCGTATTCGCGTCCGCGCGCCAGTTCCATCAGTTTTTCGCGCGACAGCGGCTGGCGCGCATGGCGGGCAAACACTTTCAATACGGAAAATTCGCCCGTGGTCAGCGGCACCGTTTCGCCATTCTTTTTCAAGGTGCGCGTGCCCAGGTCCAGCACGAAGTCGCCGAATTCGAAGGTTTGCGGCGTTTCCGACGGCGCGCCCGGGATTTCATCAGGACCCTTGCGGCGCAGCACGGCGCCGATGCGGGCCACCAGTTCGCGCGGATTGAATGGTTTCGGCAGGTAGTCGTCGGCGCCCATTTCCAGGCCCACGATGCGGTCCACGTCCTCGCCCTTGGCCGTCAGCATGATGATCGGCGTCTGGTCGCCCGCGCCGCGCAGGCGGCGGCAGATCGACAGGCCGTCTTCGCCCGGCAACATCAGGTCGAGCACCAGCAAGTCGTAGCGTTCGCGCAGCCACAGCTTGTTCATGGCCGTCGCACTCTCTGCCGTGAAGACATTGAAGCCCTGTTCGGTCAGGTAGCGCCGCAGCAGGTCGCGCAGGCGCACATCGTCATCGACCACCATGATTTTTGCTTGGTGGCCATGGATCGATTGCGTTGTTGTATTGCTGCCGGTAGTGGAGGTTGTGGTCATTTAGGGTGTCGTGTTATCTTATATTAGTTGCTATAGTAACGCCTCGCGCGGCGTCGGCAAGGGGCTGTGGCGACCCATTACAAAGTGTTACAAACTTTACCCAATTACTCTTACTGCACCGTGTAAAGCATCATACACTGGGGCCACAGTGGAAATCAGCTTTAGTTTATACGGCATCGCGGAAGAGGAACTCAATGAATATCTTTACTAAAAAAATTCACGCCGCTCCCAGCGCAGCTATTGCCGCACGTACGACTGTGCTGTCCGCATTTGCCGTTTGTTCCGTGTTTGCCGCCAGCCTGGCGCTGGCGCAAAACCAGCCGCCGCCACGCCGTGACGACCAGCAGCAAATGCAGGCCCAGCGGTATGAACAGGTACAGCGCAGCAATAGCAATGATACGCGACTGCGCGAACAGCGTGACGCACGCAGTTTCGACACCCGCGCCGAAGAGCAGCGCCGCGCCAACGAGGGCGCGGACGCCTCACGCCGCACGGGCCGCATGACGCCCGACGAGCGCCGCGACCTGCGCCGCCAGATCAACGAAGTGGGCCAGGACATTTACTCGAATCCGCCGCGTCGTTGATGACATCCGGCAATACCTACTGCGCGTCGCGACTTGTGGCCTGCGATGCTCACTGTACTAAAGTACAGTTCCGCTTCTCGGCCACAATTCACTTCCGCTCGCTACGGTCTTGCCAGATGTCGTGACTTTACCTGAAACATCCATCTCCATTTTTCATTCCCCTGTTTGTTGCGCCAGGATTATGCTAATCCGGCATACCGCCACGCCCCGTGATATTGTTCTAGTGCACTGAGACAATTCTCTGAATGTGTTGCAGAGGGGAGGCAAGTGGTGAGCGACGACGACACACCCGTTCCTGATGCGGCCCCCGCAGGCGGCTTGCCGTACGGCCTGGTCCAGCGCGACGGGGGCGTGTTCCTTGACCTGTCGCTGGCGCCGGCGCAGCTGCGCGCCGCCGTCGACCAGCTGTTCCAGTCGGGGCAGTTGCTGGCTGGCCTCGATTACGGTTTGTTCCTGCTGACCCTGTTCCATGCCCCCACGCCCCGCGCCGCGCCCAAAGGTGACGCCTTGCTGCGCATCGCCGTGCGCGTGGCGCCATTTTCACCCCAGCGCCGCGCCCTGTATAAACAGGTCAAGATCCACGGCGACAGCGCCGAGTTTTACTTTGAAGCATTGCTTCCTGACGCCGATGGCCAGGTGCCTGTGCGCCGCGAGTTTGACGAGCTGGTGGCTGACCTGTGGTGCAAGGGTGTGCACTACGGCATCGATAGTGTGGCCGTGCGCGCCGTTCTCGCCAGCGGCAAGGCCGAGCGCATCACGGTGGCGCGGGTGCTGCCGCCGCAGCCGGGGCGCGACGCCCAACTGGTGGAGGTGTCGCAAGGCATCCACCGCGACGATGCGCCGCGCGAACGCTCCGATGGCCGCCTCGATTTGCTCAGCTTCAAGAACCGCTTTCCGCAAGTCAAAAAACACGCGCGCCTGCTGCGTCTGCTGCCAGGTGCGCCCGGCTTGCCCGGCTATGACCTGGCCGGCAAAGCCCTGCCGCCGCCCGCGCCGCTGGCGCTGGACCTGGCCATAGTGGCGGGGCCGGGGACGGCGGTCGAACATTTCAGCGATGGTGATTTCGTCGTCGCCACCACGAATGGCTATGTGAACGTCGATGAGCACGGCAAGATGTCCATCGAGAACAAGATCGTCAGCCGCGAAGGCGTCAGCAGCCGCACCACGGGCAATCTGAAGCTGCGCGCCGCCTACGAGGAATATGGCGACGTGCAGGAGCAGCGTCAGCTCGACGGCAGCGACATCACCATCCATGGCGACGTGTATGGCCATTTGCACTCGCATGGCGGACTGATCTTGTTGCAGCGCAACCTGGTGGGCGGCACGGCGTTCAATGAACACGGCGACGTGCGCGTCGAGGGCGTCGCGTCCGGTTCCGTGCTGCAGGCCCTCAGCGGCGAAGTGCATGTGAAGCGCGCCGAAAGTTGTGTCATCGCCGGCACGCGCGTGGTGATCGACAGCGCCAGCAATTGCGAGATCATCGCCGACGAGGTCGTCATCGAGCTGGCCGAAGGCTGCGCCGTGGCGGCGCGCACCATCCGCATCGGCAGCGCCGGCCCGCGCAAGCAGGTGGAAATGCTGCTATTTCCCCTCGTGCCCGATTTGAGCGCCCTGGAGCAACAGATCGCCGAGAGTCTGGCCAAGGCCGCGCAGTACCAGCAGGTGCAGCACAAGCGCCAGCAGGAAATTGATGCCATCGCGCAGTTGCCGGAAGTGCGCAACTACCTGACCCTGGCGGGCCAGCTGCGGCGCGGCGAATTGCAGCTGCAGCCGGCGCAACAGCTCCAATACGACAAGCTGGCCGCGCGCATCGCTCCCGTCCTGAAGGAAGTGGCGCGGCTGCGCGTGGAAGTCAAGCAGTCGGAAATTCTGCATGCGCAAATGCTGTCCTTGGTGGCGCAACTGCGCCAGGAGCGGCAGGCGACGGCTGGCCAGTCGCGCTGCAGCCTGGGCCTGGTCGATGGAGAAACGACGGTGCGCGCCCTGGTCGTGCCGCCCGGGCCGGCCAAGGTCTACGACCGGCCGCCGAAAGAGATCAAGGCCTTGCTGCGCAGCGCCACGCCGGCCACGCAAGCGGTGTTCGCGAACAGCACGGGCAGCCTGGACTGGACGTATGCGCCGCCGCCTTAAAATGCCAGACAAAGCCGTCGCGAGCGGCAACGAGTTGTGGCGGAGAAGCGCAGCTGTGCGACTGCACAGTGAGCATCGCAGGCCGCAAATCGCGACGCGCAGCAGGTTGGGTCAGGCATTTAGTCGATCACCTTGCCGCGCGATTGTTTCAGCACGCTGTGCGTGCTCTTGCTGTCGAGGCGGCGCCGCTGCGAGCTGCGTGTGGGCTTGGTGGCGCGCCGTACGGCGGGCAGGAACGTGACGCTGTCGATGATTTCCTGCAGCCGGCGCAACGCTTCTTCCTTGTTCTGCTCCTGGCTGCGCGACTGTTGCGCCTTGAGCACCAGCACGCCATCCTTGCTGATGCGGCTGTCGCGCAGGGCCAGCAGCCGTTCCTTGTACGCTTCCGGCAGCGACGAGGCGGCGATGGGGAAGCGCAGATGGATGGCGCTGGACACCTTGTTGACGTTCTGCCCGCCCGGGCCCTGGGCGCGGATGGCGGAAAATTCAACTTCAGCGGGGTTGACGAGGTGTTGCATGGCCTGCCTGTAGGGAGTGATGTGGGTATTGTAAGGGAAGATGGCTGCGCCGGCGCAAGGGCGGGCGGCCAGTCGATGATGTCTTCCGGGAAAGTTGATGTTTCTCAACGCTGGAGTCGGGGATGCTGGTTAGCATGGGCCAACGTTGCGCCACTGCGCATCCTGGCAGCGCTTACCGGATGAAAGGAACACCATGCAGCCCACGACCACGCCTGGCGCCGCAGCGACGGCGGAACGCGGCACCGCGCAATCCCTGACGCAGTACTTGAGCTTTCGGCTGGGCGGCCTGGAATACGGCCTCGATTACCGCTGCGTGCGGGAATTGCGTGCCCTCAAGGAGCTCGACCGTTTTTCTTCGGAAGGGGAAGTGCTGCACAGCGTGGCCGTCTCGCGCGGCGTGATCATCCCCATCGTGGATATGCGCGCCGCGTTCGGCAGCGCCCACGGCGCGCCAGACCCGGCCACTGACGTGATCATCCTGCAGCTGAGTAATGGCGTGATGGGCATGGTGGTCGACGGCGTCACCGATATCGTCAGCTTGGCGCCCGCCGACATCGCCGCCGTGCCCGGCCTGGGCGAGGCGGAAGCCGATTACCTGTTGGGCCTGGGCACGGTGGCGGGGCGCCGATTGATCCTCGTCGACATCGACCGCCTGATGGCGATCCGCAGCCCCGGTCCCATGCAGGTGGCCTAAAAAAAAAGACGACCTGAAGGTCGTCTTTTGTCGCTGCTTGATTAACCGAGTTTTTCCAGCTGATCCTGCAGTTCGAGCCATTCCGCTTCCAGCTGCGCCAGGTCCTTGGTGAAGAAGGTCTGGTCGGCCAGCAACTGTTTCAGCTTGGCCTTGTTGGCGGCGTCGTAGATGGTCGGCTCGCCCAGCTTTTCTTCCGTTTCCGCCTTTTGCGCGTTGCGCTTGGCGATTTGCTCTTCCTGGCGCTTGATCTTGTTTTCGATCGGCTTGCGCAGGGCGGCCGCCTTCTGGCGGTCTTCCGCTTCCTGGCGCTTGTCGCGCACGGGCGCGGCAGGGGCGGCTGCCGGCGCAGGGACGGACGACGTTACCGGGAAGTCGGTCTTGTTGGCCTTGCCGGCGGCCGGCAGCACATCGGTACCCTTGCCCAGCTTGGTCTTGAACAGCCAGTCCTTGTAGTCGTCCAGGTCGCCGTCGAACGGCTGCAGCTTGCCGTCGGCTACGATGATGAATTCGTCCGTGGTGGCGCGCAGCAAATGGCGATCATGGGATACGACGACCAAGGTGCCTTCGAACTGGGCCAGCGCTTCCGTCAGCGCTTCGCGCGTTTCCAGGTCCAGATGGTTGGTCGGTTCATCGAGCAGCAGCAGGTTAGGACGCTGCCAGACGATCAGGGCCAGCGCCAGGCGGGCTTTTTCGCCGCCCGAGAACGGCGCGATCGACGCGGTGACCATGTTGCCGGGGAAGTTGAAGCCGCCGAGGAAGTTGCGCAGTTCCTGCTCGCGCACGGTCGGGGCGATCTTGGCCAGATGCCACAGCGGCGATTCGTCGTGGCGCAGCATTTCCACCTGATGCTGGGCGAAGTAGCCGATGTTGAGGCCCTTGCCCATGGTGGCGTCGCCTGTCAATGGCATCAGTTCGCCGGCGATGGTCTTGATCAGCGTCGATTTGCCGGCGCCGTTCTGGCCCAGGAGACCGATGCGCTGGCCGATCTGCAGCGAAAACTTGATGCCGTTGACGATGGTCTTGTGCGTGATCTCGCCCGTCGCTTCGTTTTCAATCTTGTAGCCCGCATCGACGTCTTCCATCACCAGCAGCGGGTTCGGGGCGCTCAAAGGCTCGCGGAATTCGAACGAGAATTCGGCGGCGGCGCGTAGCGGCGCCAGCTCTTCCATTTTCGCCAGCGCCTTCATGCGGCTTTGCGCCTGGCGCGCTTTCGAGGCTTGCGCCTTGAAGCGGTTCACGAACGATTCCAGATGGGCACGCTTGCGCTGCTGCTTTTCCAGCGCGCCGGCGGCCAGGATCATCTGCGCCGCGCGCTGGCGCTCGAAGCTCGAATAGTTGCCCGAATAGCGTTTCAGCTTGCGCTCGTCGATATGCACGACGACGTTGACCACTTCATCGAGGAAGTCGCGGTCATGGGAGATAATCAGCAAGGTGCCGGCGTAGCGCTTGAGCCAGTCTTCCAGCCAGATGATGGCGTCCAGGTCCAAGTGGTTGGTCGGTTCATCGAGCAGCAGCAGGTCGGACGGGCACATCAGCGCTTGCGCCAGGTTCAGACGCATGCGCCAGCCGCCGGAGAAACTGGCGACAGGCTGCTGCATCTGGTCCAGGGTAAAGCCCAGGCCCAGCAGCAACTGCTCGCCGCGCGACTGCACGGTATACGCGTCGGCATCGGCCATGGCGCTGTAGATTTCGCCGATGGCGATGCCGTTTTCCGACGTGGCCGGTTCCGATTCCAGGCGCGCCAGTTCCGCTTCCAGCTTGCGCAAGGTCACGTCGCCGTCGATGGCGTAATCGAGCGCGGCACGGTCCAGCGGCGGCGTTTCCTGCGCCACGTAAGCCACGCGCCATTTGGCCGGGAAATCGATCTCGCCCTGGTCAGGGTGCAATTCGCCGCGCATCATGGCGAACAGGCTCGATTTGCCCGCGCCATTGGCGCCGATCAGGCCGATCTTGTCGCCCGGATTGAGGGTGACATCGACTTGTTCGAGCAACGGTTTGATGCCGCGCATCAGGCTTACTTGTAGGAAACGTATCATTTTTTTCTTTGTGAAGGCAGGGCTTTACCCCTCGCCGTAAAAACATCGTGTAGGTCGGATTAGCCCGAAGGGCGTAATCCGACGGGTGCCGCACAGGCATGTCGGATTACGCTACGCTAATCCGACCTACCAAGTCGATCAAACCAGCTTGAGCTGCTCGGCCGTCAGCAGGAATACCATGTCGTCGCCGGCGCTTGTCGTCAGCCAAGTCAGGCCCAGCTCGCCGAAGGCCGCTTCCGCGTAGGCGCGTTCGTTGCCGATTTCAATCATCAGGATGCCGTCGTCCGTCAGGCGCTCGGCCGCGCCGGCGATGATCTTGCGCACCAGGTCCATGCCGTCGCTGCCGCCGTCGAGGGCGATCTGCGGTTCGGCCAGGTATTCCTGGGGCAGGGCGCCCATCGACGCGGAATTCACGTACGGCGGGTTGCTGATGATCAAATCATATTTCTTGGCCGGCACGTTCGCGTACAGGTCCGATTCGATCAGGTTCACGCGGTCCTGCAGCTTGTACGTGTCGACGTTGCGCTTGGCCACGGCCAGCGCGTCGGCGGAAATGTCCACGGCGTCCACGGCGGCGTTCGGGAAGGCGTCGGCCATCATGATCGACAGGCAGCCCGAACCGGTGCACAGTTCCAGGATGTTTTCCACGGCTTCCGGTTCCGCCACCCACGGCGAGAAGTATTCAGGGATCAGTTCGGCGATGAAGGAGCGGGGCACGATCACGCGCTCGTCGACGTAGAAGTTATACGTGCCCAGCCAGCCTTCCTTGGTGATGTAGGCGGCCGGCACGCGGTCGATGCTGCGGCGGTCGATGACGCTCATGACGCTGGCCACTTCCGACGGCAGCAGCTTGGCGTCGAGAAACGGTTCGAGCTTGTCGAGCGGCAACTTCAACGTGTGCAGGATCAGATAGGCGGCTTCGTCGAACGCTTCGGCGCTGCCGTGGCCGAAAAACAGCTTGGCGGTATTAAAACGGGTAACGGCGTAGCGCAGCAGGTCGCGTGGCGTGGAAAACGGGTTCGGGGTCATGGCATTCTCGAAAAGACGGTGTTCTGGCCCGCCGTGACGGGCCTCGGTATTCTGGTTCAGACGGGCAGCAAATGCTCCAGCGTGCGCCGGTAAATATTCTTCAGGGGATCGATGTGGCGCAGTTCGATGTGCTCGTCGATCTTGTGAATACTGGCATTGGGCGGCCCGAATTCTATCACTTGGGGGCAGATTTGCGCGATAAACCGGCCATCCGAGGTGCCGCCCGTGGTCGACAGCTCCGTCGTGAGGCCCGTTTCTTCCAGGATGGCCGACGACAGCGCATCGCTCAAGGTGCCGCGCGGCGTGAGGAAGGGCAGGCCGCTCAGGGTCCATTGCAAATCGTATTGCAAGTCATGCTTGTCGAGGATGGCGTGGACCCTTTTCTGCAGGTTTTCCGCCGTGCTGGCCGTCGAAAAGCGGAAGTTAAAGTCGATCACCATGTCGCCAGGGATCACGTTGTTGGCGCCCGTGCCCGCGTTGATGTTGGACATTTGCCACGAGGTCGGCAGGTAATACTCGTTGCCCGCGTCCCATTTTTCCTCGACCAGGTCGGCCAGCGCCTGCGCCGCCTCGTGGATCGGGTTTTTCGCCAGGTGCGGGTAGGCGATGTGGCCTTGCACGCCCTTGATGGTCAAGCGGCCCGACAGCGAACCGCGGCGGCCGTTCTTGATCATGTCGCCCAGCTGCGCGCTCGAGGTCGGCTCGCCCACGAGGCAATAGTCGATCTGCTCGCCGCGCGCCTTCAGTTGCTCGCAGACGATGACGGTGCCGTCCGTGGCCGGGCCTTCCTCGTCGCTGGTGATCAAAAAAGCGATGGAACCGGTGTGCCCGGGCGTGGCGGCAATGAATTCCTCACAAGCGACCACCATGGCGGCGATCGAGGTCTTCATGTCGGCCGCGCCACGGCCGTACAGCTTGCCGTCGCGGTGCGTGGGAATGAAGGGCAGCGAGCGCCATTGCTCGACGGGGCCGGTGGGCACCACGTCCGTGTGGCCGGCAAAGACGAACACGGGGGACGTCGTGCCGCGGCGTGCCCACAGATTGGTGACGTCGTTCGACTGGATCGTTTCGCAGACGAAGCCCAGCGGGGTGAGGAGGTCGATCAGGTGCTGCTGGCAGCCCTTGTCGTCGGGCGTGACCGAGGACAGGGCGATCAGTTTTTCGGTCAGGGCGAGGGTTTTGGAGGTGGTCATGGTGTGGAGCGGGGGCGTACCCTTGGGACTCGGCGTCCCCGTACGACCCCAGCTTTGCAGGTGTCGGGTTTAAACTGAAAAAATGCTCTTGTACTGCGCATCGGAAAACGCCACGCTGAACTGGCCATCCTTGTCCAGCACGGGGCGCTTGATGATGGACGGGTTTTCCAGCATCAGGTCCAATGCGCTGGCCGCGTCCGTGATCGACGCTTTACGCTCGTCGGACAGGGCGCGCCAGGTCGTGCCTTTCTTGTTGACCAGCACATCCCACGGCAATTGCGCAAGCCACGCCTCGACGGTGGCGCGTTCCAGGCCCTGCTTCTTGAAGTCGTGGAAGGTGAAATCGAGTTGCTGCGCGGCCAGCCAGGTGCGGGCCTTTTTGACGGTATCGCAGTTGGGGATACCGTAGAGTGTAATGGTCGTCATGGGTAGGGCTAAGGGGAATGAATGCGGTTCGCTTGATCGCGGCGCTTGCGCCAAGTCAAAATGCGATGGTAGCCGCCATTATACAGTCGATGCGCAGTCGATGCGGCAGTGCAACACGGTTGCATGTTACGGGCAGGTTCAGGGCCAGGCGCTGCGAATGCCCAGTTGCGTGGCCACCTGGCCGAAGTCGCGGTGCGCGGATAGCGGCGTGGCGGACGCCATCGCCAGCTTGGGCGCGGCGCAATGTTGCCACGGTTGCGCCGCTATTCGTCGGCGTAGGCGCGGGCGGCCGCCATCACGGCGTCGAGTTTTCCTTTTGCCAAGGCTTGCAGCGGCGACTTGCCGCCCAGCGACAGGCGCGGGATGGTAAAAAAGTCCCATTTGGCGGCGCCGGGCAAGTCACCTAGAATTTTGCTGATTTTTTCCAGCGTGTGCCGGTCGTGGCGGGGATCGGCGAAAAATGCCGGGTAAACATATTCGCCGGAGGCGCCGCGCAAGGCGAACAGGCGTCTGGCTTTCAGTGCCGCACTGAGTGCCTGCGGCGTGACTGCCAGCCGGGCGCGCAATTCGGGGCCGGACAGCAAGCTGTGCGAGGCCAGGTCTTTTTCACGTTGATGCCGTTCCTGTTCTTCCAGGCCGCGCATGAATTGCCGGGTGCTGACGTGGCCTGTCTGCGTATCGTTGCCGGAAGCCATGCTCAGCTCCCGCTCTGCCACGATATCGAGATCGTGCCGCATTTGCGCCAGCAGCGCGGGCCGGTCGTCGCGCGGCACGGCGTCCAGCAGTGATGCATAGGCTTCCTGGAAAGTGTCTTGCGCAATGTTGAAGCGCAAGCCTGTGGCGCTGGCAGCCAGTGTGGCGGCCAGCTGCTCAGCCAGCGGGGATGCCGATTCAGCATCTTCGGCTTCGCAGGCGGGCTGGTCAGTTGTTGAGTGGTTGCGATGTGTGTTCGACATGGCCGTATCCTTGAAACGCAAGTCTCAGCATAGGATATCAAGTCAAACAAAGCAAACAAAGCAAGGAGATTAACTCTATCTGCCTTGATGCAGCACAAACCTGCGGCGTTGTCTCTTACACAGGCCGGGGCGTCGTCTTCCCACATTCGGAAGAGCCGAAATGCAGGCCAAGCCGCAAGGCCAAGGCGCGCAGGGCACCGCTTTCCTGCAGGTGCAGGGCCAGCGCGATGTGGCCGTCGGGGCGCACGAGGTAGGCCGCGTCGCGGCCCAGGCCGGCCAGCTTGGCGGCCACGTTATAGGTATAGCAATGCACAGGCAGTTTCAGCACGCGCGCCTCGTCGAGCAGCTCGGGCGCCGGCTCGCCATAGATGTGCAATTGCCAATCCATGCTGCGCAGGGCGATAAAATTGTCTTGCGTGCCGTCCGAGAACCAGGGCAGGCGGTCGCCGCCGCGCAGATATTCCGCATGGCCGGCGGAGAGGGCGCTGTCTTCATAGCTGATCTCGATTTGCGACACGGTCTTGAACAGCAAGCGGCGCGCCCGCGCGAAGCCGGACAGGAAGGGCAGCGCGTGCGGCACCAGCCAGCGCCGCAGGAACTGTCCGGCGATGCCCTGCGCGACGATGGCCTGGAAGGCGCGGTCGGTGGTGGCGACGAGCTTGCGGGCAAACACGATGCGCTCGCTTTCATAGGTGTCGAGCAGGGCATCATTGCTTTGGCCATGCAGCTTTTGCGCCAGCTTCCAGGCCAGGTTGACGGCATCGCCCAGGCCCGTATTCATGCCCTGGCCGCCCACGGGGCTGTGCAGGTGGGCCGCATCGCCGAGGATGAAGCAGCGGCGCGCGCGGAACTGGCCCGCCACGCGGTGATGGACTTTATAGGTGGAAAACCAGTTCACGTGTTCGACGTGGATGCCCAGCAGGTTTTCCACGTCGCTACGCACGTCGTCGAAGACGGGCGCGGGCGCGCCGTCGGGACGGTCGGGCAGGATGCCGATCAGGCGCTGCATGCCGCTGGTGCGCACGGGCAACATCAGCGCGAAAGAGTTCGCGCCCAGGTGGGCGTGCAAATCCGTATTCTTGCCGGCTACTTGCGCGTCCGCCACGTAGTACAAGTGGTCGTAGGTGCCGCCGGAAAAGTCAAAGCCGGCGATCTCGCGGACCTTGCTGCGGGCGCCGTCGCAGCCGCAGATATAGTCAAACGTACAATATTGTCGTTCGCCATTGTTGAGCAGGATGGCTTGCACTTCGCTATCGTCCTGCGTCCACAAGTCCAGCGTGACATTCCATTCCACGTGCACGCCGGCCGCCGCCAGCTTGCTGATCAGAAAGCGTTCATGCTCGTCCTGGGGCAGGCTCAGCACGAAAGGATAGGGGCTCAGGCCTTCGCCGATCTCGCCCAGCGCCAGTTTTACCAGCTCCTCGCCGCCTTCGTGGATGTGCATGGCATTGATCTTGATGCCCAGGTGCACCAGTTCGTCGGCAAAGCCCAGCTGCTGGTAAAACTCCAGGGTGCGCGCATGCACGGCCATGGCCCGCGACGCCTGCCCGGGGCCGCTGTTTTTATCGATGATGCGGCAATCGACGCCATGGCGCGCGAGGCGCAAGGCAAGCATGAGGCCGGTAGGACCGGCGCCGACGATCAATACGGGAGGAGTATTCATGCCATCCAGTATAGGACAGGATGGGAGAGGACAGCGGGACGATTGAAGTTGCTAGTCGGAAATGAAAATGTCCCGCCGGAGCGGGACATTCAGGTATTACTTATGCTTCACAGCGCAACGATCAAATGCCACGCAGGAGTTCGTTGATGCCGGTCTTGGCGCGGGTTTTTGCATCCACGCGCTTGACGATCACGGCGCAGTACAGCGAGTACTTGCCATCTTCCGAAGGCAGGTTGCCCGAGACCACGACGGAACCGGCTGGCACGCGGCCGTAGGTCACTTCGCCCGTGGCGCGGTCGTAGATCTTGGTCGACTGGCCGATGTACACGCCCATCGAGATGACGGAATTTTCTTCGACGATCACGCCTTCGACGATTTCCGAACGGGCGCCGATGAAGCAGTTGTCTTCGATGATGGTCGGGTTCGCTTGCATCGGTTCCAGCACGCCGCCGATGCCGACGCCGCCGGACAGGTGGACGTTCTTGCCGATCTGCGCGCAGGAACCGACGGTGGCCCAGGTGTCGACCATGGCGCCTTCATCGACGTAGGCGCCGATGTTGACGTAGGACGGCATCAGCACGACGTTCTTGGCGATGAAGCTGCCGCGGCGGGCGACGGCTGGCGGCACCACGCGGAAACCGCCCTTGGCGAAGTCTTCGGCCGTGTAGTTGGCGAACTTGGTCGGCACCTTGTCGTAGAACTGCATCGTGCCGTCCGATGGCAGGACGACGTTGTCTTCCAGGCGGAACGACAGCAGCACGGCTTTCTTGACCCACTGGTTGACGACCCAGTCGCCCGAGGTTTTTTCCGCCACGCGGATGCTGCCGTTGTCCAGGCCATTGATGACGTGGGAGACGGCGTCGCGCAGTTCGGCCGTGCCGTTGCGCGGATTGATCTCGGCGCGGTTTTCCCAGGCCTGGTCGATGATGGTTTGCAGTTGTTGGCTCATGATGATGTCTTGTTTATTTAGTTGGTTGATGCGGATGCGGAAAGCTGCTGGCAGAATTTTACTATGCGCAACGCCGCTTCCAGCCCTTCGGCCGTTTCGGCCACCAGGGCCATGCGGATGCGGTTGCGGCCGGGATTGATGCCGTGCGCGTCGCGCGCCAGGAAGCTGCCAGGCAATACCGTGACATTATATTCGGCGTACAGGCGTTGCGCGAATTCGGTGTCGGACAGGCCCGTGCGGCTGACGTCGGCCCACAGGTAGAAGCCGGCGTCCGGCAATTGCACGTCCATCACCGATTGCAGCAGCGGCGTGATGGCGTCGAACTTGGCGCGGTACTTGGCGCGATTTTCCTCGACATGGGTTTCGTCGTTCCAGGCCGCGATGGAGGCCGCCTGCACGGCGGGGCTCATGGCGCCGCCGTGGTAGGTTCGGTAGAGCAGGAATTTTTTCAGTACTTCCGCGTCGCCGGCGACGAAGCCCGAACGCATGCCCGGTACGTTCGAGCGCTTCGACAGGCTGGAAAACACCACCAGGCGCGCATACGGGCGCTCGATGGTGGACAGGCCCAGCATGTGCGCCGCCTGCAGCGCGCCCAGCGGGGGCGTGTCGCCGTGGTAGATTTCGGAATAGCATTCGTCTGCGGCGATGACGAAGTCGTAGCACTCGGACAGGGCGAACAGGTGTTCCCAGTCCGTCAAGGTGAGCACGGCGCCCGTCGGATTGCCCGGCGAACACAGGAACAGCAGCTTGACCTTTTCCCACACGCTGGCCGGTACGCTGTCGTAGTCGCAGCCGAAATTGCGCGCCGGGTCGGAATTGACGAAATACGGTTCGGCGCCGGCCAGGTAGGCGGCGCCTTCATAGATCTGGTAAAACGGATTCGGGCTGATCACGAGCGAGCCGGCTGCCGGATCGATCACCGTTTGCGCCAGCGCAAACAGCGCTTCGCGCGAACCGTTCACGGGCAGGATTTGCGTGGCAGGATTGAGCTTGGGGATGCCGTAGCGGCGTTCCAGCCAGCCGGCAATCGCGCTGCGCAAGGCTTCCGAGCCGATGGTGGTCGGATAGCTGGCCAGGCCGTGGATATTGTCGACCAGCGCCTGCTCGATAAAGGCTGGCGTCGGGTGCTTGGGTTCGCCCATGCCCAGGCTGATGGGCGCGTACTCGGGATTGACGGTCACGCCGGCAAACAGCTGGCGCAGCTTTTCGAATGGATATGGTTGCAGTTTAGCAAGAAGTGGATTCACGGAACGGACCAGGGCAAGAGTGGAAAGACGATGTTGCTGAGCGATGTAGCTTGGTAGTGTTGCTTAGTCATGGCTGAACGATTGCTTGGCGCGGCAGACTTGATGCCGGTCAAATAATAGGCTGCGTCTTTCATTATAGCCGTCCTCGCGGGGCCGCTGTGCAAGCCGCGTTAGCTTGACCGCTACCCGCCTGCTCCTGGCAGGCCGTAGCGGGGAGTGCCGCGCCATGGCGCGGCAAGGTAAAATACGGCATGCCTATCTTACTTCCCACCTTGCTTGCCATTGAAACTTCGTCCGAACTCGCCTCCTGCGCCTTGCTGCGCGGCGATGTCGTCCTGTCCCGTGCCTCGTCGGGCGTGCGCACCCATTCCCAGTCGATCTTGCCCATGGTGCAGGAATTGCTGGCCGAAGCGGGCGTGACCCTGGCCGACGTCGACGCCATCGCCTACGGCTCCGGCCCCGGCTCGTTTACGGGCGTGCGCACGGCCTGCGGCATCGCGCAGGGTCTGGCCTATGGCGCCAATTTGCCTGTCGTGCCCGTCGTCACGCTCGACGCCATGGCCCTCGCTTGCCACCAGCAGCATGGCTCACAGCACATCGTGACCGTGCTCGACGCCCGCATGGGCGAAGTGTACTGGGCGCAATATGACTATCAAGATGGCTTGCAAGCCGTCCTGCCGCCGGCCTTGAGCGCGCCGGCCGGCGTGGCGCCACAAGGCGACGTGACCGGCTGCGGCAACGGCTTTGGTGCCTACGCCGAAGCGCTGGCCGCGTTGCCGTGCGCCGCCACGGCCGACGCCGCCATCATGCCGCACGCCGT
The DNA here is from genome assembly GCF_002735765.1 of Janthinobacterium sp. BJB304. Lineage (NCBI taxonomy): Bacteria > Pseudomonadati > Pseudomonadota > Betaproteobacteria > Burkholderiales > Oxalobacteraceae > Janthinobacterium > Janthinobacterium sp. BJB304. The sequence goes on along the minus strand of NZ_PDZN01000019.1, from coordinate 20,410 downwards.
GCAAGTGGCGCAGCTGGCGCGCATCGCCTTTGCGGCCGGCCAGTGCGTGACGGCGGCCGATGCGCAGCCTTTGTACTTGCGCAACAAGATCGCCTACACGAGTGCCGAGCGCCTCGACATGCAGGCCGCCAAGGCCGCTGCGGAGTCGGCGCAATGATGGAGACGGGCAAGGACAGCGCGGCAGGCTGGGACTTGCTGCGCCTCGACTATCAGCCGATGCAGGAAGCGGACTTGATTGAGGTGCTGGCGCTGGAGCAGCGCGTGTATCCGCATCCCTGGACGCACGGCAACTTTGTCGATTCCCTCAACAGCGGCTACCCGGCCTGGGTGCTGCGCGACGTGGATGGCACCTTGCTGGGCTACTTCTTGCTGATGCTGGTCGTCGACGAAGCGCATTTGCTGAATGTGGCCGTCGAGGGCGCCATCCAGGGGCAGGGGCTGGGCCGCTTCCTGCTGAACCAGTCCTGCGCCTGCGCGCGCCAGCTGGGCATGGAATCAATGCTGCTGGAAGTGCGCCCGTCGAATACGCGCGCGCTCGATATTTACCAGCGCTATGGATTTGAACAGATCGGCCGCCGCAAGGGATACTATCCGGCCAGCAACTCGCAACGTGAGGACGCCATCGTGATGCGTTATACCTTATGAGCCGCAGCGCCGTTTTCCTCGATGAAATGGGCGTCGGCCCCCTGTGGCGCCTGCGCCAGGGCGCTGTGCCCGAGGTCGTGGATATTGTCGTCGAGGCTGCCGTGGAGGCGGAAGTCGCCGTGGCGGAGCCCGTGGCCGAAGCCGTGGAAGCCGTGGAAGCCGTTGAGGCAGTGACCGAGGTGACTGCCGAGGTGGTCGCGGAGGTAAGGGCCGAGGCGCCCGTCGCCGTTGCCGCTACGCCAGTGCCTGCCGCCGCGCCCGACGACACGGCCTGGTTCGACGACGCGCCGCCACCGCCGCCCGTCAAACAGCTCAGCGATACGGATATCGCCGCCCTCGACTGGGAAGGCTTGACGGCCGCCGTGGCCAAATGCGCGCGCTGCGACTTGTGCAAGACGCGCAAGGGCGTCGTCATGGGCCGTGGCGACCGCCAGGGTGCGTGGCTGATGCTGGCCAGCAGCCCTTCGCGGCTGGAAGAACGCGAAGGGCGCGCCTTGCCGGGCGAGCAGGGCAAATTGCTCGACAATATGTTGAAAGCCATCGACGTCGACGCGGGGCGCGACGTGTACATCACGCACCTGCTGAAATGCCGTCCGCTTGACGAGACGGGCCAGGAACGCTTGCCCACCGAGGCCGAGTCGGCCGCCTGCCGTCCGTATTTTGACCGCGAACTGGCCCTGCTGCAGCCGCGCACCATCGTCACCCTCGGTTCGATGGCCGCCGCCGGCATCAATCCCGGCGAAAAACCCGTACGGGGCAAGGTGCGCCAGCTGGGCAGTGCGTCCGTCGTGGCCACCTTCCACCCAGAGCAACTGTTGCAGGACGGGACGGGCAAGGCCAAGGCGCGTGCCTGGGCCGACCTGTGCCTGGCGAAAAGCACGCACGGTGGTTGATACGGCCGTCTCTACCTTCCAGGCCCGCTTCGAACGCCGCTGGGGCCATCTGACGCACCCCCGCGTGCGGGCGCTGGCCTGGCTGCTCGACTCGCCCGACTTGCTCGATCCTGCCAGCCCCCACTGGGGCGGGCGCATCGCCAGCTTGCCCCCCGTCACGCCTGCCGTGGCGGCGTGGCTGGGCGCGCTGCAGGACGATCCGTCGCCGCTCGATGCGGCGTTGGGACTGAAATTCTATTCCCGCCTGGGCCTGTACGCTGAAAAGCTGCTGGCCTTTTATTTTGAGCAACATGGCTTGCTGGCCGCGCATGGCTTGCAAGTGCAGGTCAACCGCAACGACACGGTGGGCGAGTTTGATTTTCTGCTGCGTGACGAGAGTGAATTGCTGCACTGGGAATTCGCCACCAAGTTCTACCTGCTCGAAGGGGCGCCCGATCCCGGCGACTTCAACCATTTGATTGGCCCGAACCTGGCCGACACCCTGGGCTTGAAGATGCGCAAGATTCTCGACAAACAACTGGCCTTGTCCCGCCACCCGGCCGCGCAAACCCTGCTGGCGCACCCCGTGCGCGCGGCGCAGGCGCTGGTCAAGGGCTGGCTGTTTTATGCGGCCGGCGTGACGCCCGCCATGGACGGCATTTCCCCCGAACACGGTCACGGCTTCTGGTGCACGCCAACACAATTACCCGAGCAGCGCTATGTCGTGCTGCCGCGCCTGCAATGGCTGGCGCCGTTCAAGGGCCGCGACGTGGACGTGCTCGACGTGGAGGCCCTGCGCGCGCAGTTGTTTGATCTGGCGCAACCGGTGATGGTGGCCACCGTGGATACTATCGAAGGCTGGGAAGTGGAGCGCACGCGCGGTTTTGTCGTGCCGCATGACTGGACGCAGCAGGCTGCCGCACGGCGGATAGCGGGTGCGCTACCTGCGTAATGTTGGGGTCAGACCCCGGAAGTTAATGCTTCTGCTCGCCAATCAATGACAAGTTGTCATGCTCAGCCTGGTTCAGCTTGTGCTTGCGCATGATGGCGTACATGGTGCCGGCAACAAACAGGCCGAACAGGGTGATGATGATGTTGAGCGGCAGGTGCAAGCGGATCATGATCGAATACACGGCCAGCATGGTGAGAATCGACAGGTTCTCGTTGAAGTTCTGCACGGCGATGGAATGGCCTGCACTCATCAGCACGTGGCCGCGGTGTTGCAGCAGGGCATTCATGGGCACGACGAAGAAGCCGGACAGGGCGCCGATCAGGATCAGTAGCGGGTAGGCGATCCACACGGAGTGTACTTGCGTCATCATCATGACGATCACGCCCATGGCGATACCGAGCGGAATGACGGTCAGCGATTTGCGCAGCGGAATGAAGCGTGCCGACAGCACGGCGCCGGCGGCCACGCCGATGGCAACCACGCCCACCAGGCTGGTCGCCTTGTCGAACGGCATGTTCAGCGATTGCTTGGCCCATTCCAGCACGATCAGCTGCAAGGTGGCGCCGGCGCCCCAGAACAGGGTCGTCACGGCCAGGGTGATCTGGCCCAGCTTGTCTTTCCACAGGATGGAATAGCAATTGGCAAAATCGGTAATCAGTTTGATAGGATTGCGTTCCTGGTGCGGATACACGCAGCCCGTGTCGGGAATCTTCAGGTTGGCCAGGGTCGCCAGCGCATAGATGCCCACCACGACGCACAAGGCCGCTTCCGTCTTGCTGGTGATGCCCGTGTTGATCAGCGGAATGTCGATCGACAGCAGCATGTCGGACACGTGGCCGCTGACGAGCGCGCCGCCCATGACGGTGCCGAGGATGATGGAAGTGACGGTCAAGCCTTCGATCCAGCCATTCGCCGCCACGAGCTTTTCCGGCGGCAGCAGTTCCGTCAGGATGCCGTACTTGGCGGGCGAGTACACGGCCGCGCCAAAACCGACGACGGCGTAGGCCAGCAACGGGTGTACATGGAAGAAGACGAGGGCGCAGCCGAAGATCTTGACCATGTTGGCGATGAACATGACCTTGCCTTTTGGCAAAGCATCCGCGAAGGCGCCGACAAAAGCGGCCAACAGCACGTAAAACAGCACGAACGACAATTTGAGTAGCGGCGTGATCCACGCCGGGGATTTCATGGACACCAATAAATCGACGGCGACAAAAAAGAGGGCGTTATCTGCCAGCGAGGAAAAGAACTGCGCCGCCATGATGGTATAAAAACCACGATTCATTCTGGATTGCCTGAAATCATATCTGGCTTGCTTTATACCACGAAAAAACAGCAAACCCCAAGTTTGGCAGGGGCTGCTTTGCATAGTCTTGCCTAAGCGAAGCTTAATTTTTCTGCCGTAGAAAAATACACATATATGTGAGCATTTTATACATGGTGTCCTGTGCGCCGGTCTGGCTCCCGCTTGCGGCGCGCGCCGGCGGACCCGCGTGCCGGACCGCATGCGGCCCATCCGGTAAAATACGGCTTTCCCACCTGCCGTGAACGACGCATATGCCCAGGCCCCTCTTCGCCACCATCCATCTCGATGCCATGCAACACAATCTGGCGCGCGCGCGTGCCGGTGCCCGCGGCGCCAAAGTGTGGGCCGTCGTCAAGGCGAATGCCTATGGTCACGGGCTGGAACGGGCCATGCGGGGCTTTGCCGACGCCGATGGCCTGGCGCTGGTCGAGGTCGATTATGCCGTGCGTTTGCGCGAACTGGGCTGGACCAAACCCATCCTGCTGCTGGAAGGGTTTTTCGACGCCAGCGATTTGCCTGTCATGGCGCAATATGGATTGAATGGCAGCGTGCATTGCGAAGAACAGATCGCCATGCTGGCAGCGGCCCGCCTGCCGCACGCCATCGACGTGCACCTGAAAATGAATACGGGCATGAACCGCCTGGGCTTCACACCGCACGCCATCGCCGCCGCGTATGCGCGCTTGCGCGCCATGCCGCATATCGGCACGATCACCCTGATGACGCATTTCGCCAATGCGGACGAGGCGGGTCCCACGCGCTTGCCGTTGGAACAGCAGATGCTGCGTTTTGAAGCGGGCGCCTCCAGCATCGGTACGCCGCTGCCGCGCAGCCTGTGCAATTCGGCCGGCGTGCTGATGCACCATCTGGACAGCGACTGGGTGCGCCCCGGCATCATGCTGTATGGCGGCACACCCAGCGGCGCTCCCGGCGGCACGTCCGCGCAGGCGTTCGGCTTGCTGCCCACGATGACCTTGCGCAGCAGCATTATCGGCATCCAGGACATCGCCGCCGGCGACGTGGTCGGCTACGGCAGCCGCTATGAGGCGGCCGGCAACGTCAAGGTGGGCGTGGTGGCCTGCGGCTATGCGGACGGCTACCCGCGCCACGCCCCCGAAGGCACGCCCGTGCTGGTCGACGGCGTGCGCACGGGGCTGATCGGCCGGGTGTCGATGGACATGCTGATGGTCGACCTGACCCACGTGCCGGGCGCCAAGGTCGGCAGCAGCGTCACCTTGTGGGGGCAGGGCATGCCGATCGACGAGGTGGCGCTGGCCGCCGGCACCATCGGCTACGAGCTGATGTGCGCACTGGCGCCGCGCGTCCCGGTGATCGAAGCGTAGGGTGACGCGGAAGCGCGGTTTGTATATACTGTATATATAACCAGCTGTTTCATCTTACCCGGGCAAAGTACACCATGGCAAAAGTCAAGACCATCTACACCTGCAGCGATTGCGGCGCCATCAGCAACAAATGGATGGGGCAATGCACCTCGTGCAACCAGTGGAATACCATGGTGGAAACCCTGCCCGAGACGGGCGGCAACAACCGCTATTCGAATCCGCAGCACATGTCGCTGGCGCAGACGGCGCCCGTGCTGTCGCTCGACGATATCGACGCCATCGACGTGCCCCGCTTCGGCACGGGCATCGAGGAATTCGACCGCGTGCTGGGCGGCGGCATGGTGGCGGGCGGCGTCGTGCTGATCGGCGGCGACCCCGGCATCGGCAAGTCGACCCTGCTGCTGCAGGCGCTGGCGAACATGTCGCACCACAAGCGCGTGCTGTACGTCAGCGGCGAAGAATCGGGCGCGCAGATCGCCCTGCGCGCCAAGCGCCTCGTCATCGACGCCAAGGAACTCAAATTGCAGGCGGAGATCCAGCTGGAAAAGATCCTCTCCACCTTGAACGACCTGAAGCCGGAAGTGGTGGTCATCGACTCGATCCAGACCGTGTATTCGGACGCCCTCAGCTCGGCGCCCGGTTCCGTGGCGCAAGTGCGCGAATGCGCGGCGCAATTGACGCGGGCGGCCAAGCAGACGGGCGTGACCATCATTTTGGTGGGCCACGTGACGAAAGAGGGCGCGCTGGCCGGCCCCCGCGTGCTCGAGCATATCGTCGACACGGTGCTGTATTTCGAGGGCGACGCCCACTCCAGTTTCCGCCTCGTGCGCGCCATCAAGAACCGTTTCGGCGCCGTCAATGAGCTGGGGGTGTTCGCCATGACGGAAAAGGGCTTGAAAGGGGTGTCGAACCCGTCCGCGCTGTTCCTGTCGCAGCACGACAACCAGGTGCCTGGCTCGTGCGTGATGGTGACGCAGGAAGGCACGCGCCCCCTGCTGGTGGAAATCCAGGCCCTCGTCGATACGAGTCACTTGCCCAATGCGCGCCGGCTGTCCGTCGGCCTGGAGCAGAACCGCCTGGCCATGCTGCTGGCCGTGGCGCATCGCCATGCGGGCATCGCCGCCTTCGACCAGGATGTGTTCATCAACGCCGTCGGCGGCGTCAAGATCACGGAACCGGCGGCCGACCTGGCCGTGTTGTTGGCAATCAATTCGTCGATGCGCAACAAGCCCCTGCCGCGGGGGCTCGTGGTGTTTGGCGAAGTGGGACTGGCCGGCGAAATCCGCCCCGCGCCGCGGGGCCAGGAACGCTTGCGCGAAGCGGCCAAGCTGGGCTTTACCCTGGCCGTGGTGCCCAAGTCCAACCTGCCGAAGCAAGTCATCGAAGGCCTCAAGGTCATCGGCGTCGAGCGCATCGACGAAGCGTTCAATAAATTGCGCGACCTGGAGTAAGAGTTGGTATGGTTTAAATGCCAAGCTTGAGGTAAGTCAAACAAAGTTTCCGTTTGGAACTATAATATTTGTCCGATGAATTCGCGTAGCGAGTTCGCGTCGACAATGAATTGATAGAGAAGCGGAATATAGTGTTAGTTGAGCAAAGGCAGGGCGCACGCAAGATATTGCGTGCCAAGGCAATGTTGGTGATGGACGGCGCGGACCCCGTGGCGGCGCGCACCCTTGACGTGGGGCCGGGCGGCATGACGGCCGTCATCGCGGAACCGCTACCGGCAGGCAAGCAGGGCAAGGTGCTGTTCGAGCTGTTTTACGATGGCGCGGCGCACATCATTGAGGCGCGCGTGTCCGTCTCGCACTGCATTTTCAGCAGTGCAGGTTTCAAGGTGGGACTCACTTTCCCGCAGCTGGACATGGCTGTCAGCAGCGCCATTTCGAGATTCATGCGCTGAAACAAGATAAGATCGGCTGCAAATGAAATGCGCTAAAATGGTGCATATGGGTTTGCAGTCAGGAAAAACCTGTTCTGTTCGCTGTTTTGATATTCCGGTAATACTGCATAATTATCAACCAGAAGAGGGACCTTGCCGCGCCACGCGCGCCTGCCGTCCGTTTCCAGCGCAGCACGGTCAAGACCTGAACCGTGTGCCATGACCATACACCCGACGGGAATGCCTACCATGTTTAATTCGACCATCAACAGCAGGGCTTACACCAACAACACGCAGCAGACGACGCAGGGCAATATCTCGGCCGATGTGTATGCGAAGGTGGAGCGCCAGATGCAGTCGCAGAACACGGGCGTCGTCAAGCTCAACGCCAGCCTGGCGCGCGACCAGGCCAAGTTCTCGGGCCTGGGCCAGCTGCAATCGGCGCTGGCAAAATTCCAGACCGTGGCCAAGAACATGGCCGGCAGCGGCCTGGCCACGTCGGCCACGTCGAGCACCAAGGATGTGCTGAGCGCCACCACCACCGACAAGGCCGTCAGCGGCAGCCATGAGCTGAACGTCAAGCAACTCGCGCAGGGACAGACCCTGCTCAGCGGCGCGCAGAAATCGTCGAGCGCGGCCATCGGCACGGGGGCGCCGGCGCTGGTCAAAATCGAAGTGGGCACGGCCGACGGCAAGCAATTTACGCCCGGCAGCGGCAAGGTCATTTCGCTGACGATAGACAGCAGCAACAATAGCCTTGACGGTATCGCCGCCGCGCTCAAGCAGCAGGGCGTCGACGCCAGCGTGGTGAAGGGCGCCGATGGCTATTCGCTGGCCATCAATGGCAAGAGCGGCGCCGACAGCAGCATGCGCATCAGCGTGTCCGGCGACGCTGCCGTCAGCAACCTGCTCAGCTATGCACCCGGCGCCGGCAAGGGCCTGCAGCAGACGGCTGCCGCGCAGGATGCGCTGCTCACCGTCGACGGCAAGGAGATCAAGAGCGCCACGAATACCTTGACGACGGCGGTCGAGGGCGCCACCATCGAATTGAAGAAAAAGGGCACGACCGATCTCGTCATCGCCAAGGACAGCAGCCAGATCGCGACCAATGTGGCCAGCTTCGTCACGGCCTACAATGAACTCAACAGCAAGCTGCAAAGCCTGCAGCAGGGCGACTTGAAATCCGACACGGCCCTGGGCCAGGTGCGTTCGCAGATGGAGCAAGTGCTGCGCACGGCCAGCACGGGCGTGCCCGCCTCCATCCTCAGCAGCGCTGGCGTGACCTTGGGCAAGAGCGGAGAACTGGTGCTCGACGATAAAAAACTCAAGGCCGCCATCGCTGCCGACCCGGATGCCGTCAGCAAGTTGTTTACGAATAACGGCAAGGGCGTGGCCGACCAGTTTTCCAGCAAGATCGGCGAGCTGACAGGCGAAACGAGCATCATCCGCAAGGAAGTGCAGACGGTCGGCAAGGATATCACCACGCTGACCAACAAGAAAGCCGTGCTGGCCAAGGCGCTGACGGCCCAGGCGCAGGCGCTGATCAAAGCCTATTCGGCCCAGGAACAGATGGGAACGAACTCGGCCTTGCCGGGCTATACCGGCAAGAATTCCCTCTTCGACTTCATGGCCTGAGGGCGCACCACTAAAGCGCCCATGGCGGTGTTGCGCCGCCTTGCCGTACCAGCGTACTGTCTGCGGCGCTGCCCCTTGCCCTGAGCACGATATCGGCGCGCTTGCTATATTCGTTCGCCCTGGGCAAAGAAGGCCGATGGCGAACTGCCGAAAGTCTTCTTGAACATGGCGGAAAAGGCCGACTGGCTAGCGTAGCCCAGTTCTTCGGCCACCTGCGACAGCGGCACGCCGCGCGCGATCAGGGGCGCCGCGTGCGCCAGGCGCACCTGCTGGCGCCACTGGCCAAAACTCATGCCCAATTCGCGTTCGAACAGCCGTGCCAGGGTGCGTTCCGAGGCGCCGACCAGCTGCGCCCAGTGTTCCAGGGTCTGATTCAGACCCGGTTTCTCGATCAGGCTGTCGCACAGGGTCTTCAGGCGCTTGTCGCTGGGCAAGGGGACGCGGATGGGGCGCGTGGACGAGCGTTTCAATTCATCGAGGATCAGTTCGGCCAGCAAGGCCTCGCGCGCCGGTTCCTGGCCCGGATCCAGCTGTTCCAGCGCCATGATCAGCTGGCGCAGCAGGTTCGACACTTCCAGCACCTTGCAATCCTGGCCCGCGAACGGCGCGCGTGCGGCGTGGATGCACAGGGGGCGCAAGCGGGTTTTTTCCAGTATCGTGACGGCATGCTCCACGTTGGGCGCGATCCAGATGGCGCGCATGGGCGGCAGCACCCAGCTGCTGTTGTTGGCAGTGATGCGCAGCACGCCTTCGAGCGCCATCGTGACCTGGCCCCAGGGGTGGGTATGCGGTAACAAGAATTCATCGGGTTGCAGGTCGCGCGCGATCATCGTCACGGGGATGGTCGCGCTGGGCGCTTCCCGCGGCGGACACATGCGGGTATGGTGGAGGATAGGTACACCCATCAGCTTGGCCTTAATTCGATAAATTATGTCATCCTGTCGGAAAACAGACGATGATATTTTGCATACACTTGAGCTTCACCAGTATAAGACAGGGTATGACATGATAACAACTAACTCAGCATCCGAACTTCCAACCTTGCGCGGCGATGCGCGCGTCATCGCCCTGGTGGGGCTGGCGCATGGCGTGTCGCACTTCTACCATCTGATCCTCGCGGCCCTGTTCGTCTGGCTGAAACCCGCATTCGACCTGTCGTATGCGGAGCTGGGCCTGCTGATGACGGTGTTTTTCATCATCTCGGGCGTGGGGCAGGCGCTGGCCGGCTTTGTCGTCGATCGCTTCGGCGCCCGCGCCGTGCTGTTTTCCGGCGTCTTTCTGCTGGGCGTGTCGGCGCTGGCCCTGTCCACCGCGCACAGCTATGCCGCGCTGATGCTGGGCGCCATGCTGGCCGGCATGGGCAACAGCGTGTTCCATCCTGCCGACTATACCATCCTCAACCAGCGCGTTTCGGCGGCCCGCGTGGCCTACGGTTTTTCCGTGCATGGCATCAGCGGCAACATCGGCTGGGCCCTGGCACCGCTGTTCATGACGTATGTCGCCACCCATTATGACTGGCGAATCGCGCTGCAATGCGCGGCCGTGCTGCCGTTCGGCGTGCTGCTGATCCTGTTCCTGAACCGTCACGCCATCCGCCCCGAGCCTGTCAAGAAAGCCGCAGCGGGTCAGCCGGCTGGCGGCGAAGGCACCCTGGATTTCCTGCGCCTGCCCGCCGTGTGGATGTGCTTTGCCTTCTTCTTCATTACCGCCATCGCCCTGGGCGGCATCCAGAGCTTTGCCAGCGTGGCCCTCGTCAAGCTGTACGGCATGAGCCTGGCGTTGGCCACCAGCGCCTACACGGCCTATATGCTGGCCTCGGCCGTGGGCATGCTGGCCGGCGGCGTGGTGGGCGCGCGCAGCAAGCAGCCGGACCGCAACGTGGCGATCGCCTTTTCCGCCGCCGCGCTGCTGGCCGTGCTGCTGTCCATGGCCGTCGTGCCGGCCTGGGGCGCGGTGGTGCTGATGGGCGCCATCGGCTTGACCTCGGGCGTGGCGGGGCCGTCGCGCGACTTGATGATACGCGCGGCGGCGCCGAAGAATGCCACCGGGCGCGTGTATGGCGTCGTGTATTCGGGCCTCGACAGCGGCCTGGCCGTCGGTCCGCTGTTCTTTGGCGCGCTGATGGATGGCGACCATCCGGCCCTGTTGTTCGTGTTTATCGGCCTGTTCCAGGCGCTGGCGATTGCCACGGCCGTGGGAGTGGGCGGCAAAACACGTGCCGCCGCGCTGCAAAAGGCATAGAATCGTTGCCATCTGCTACGAAAGGAATCTCCATGACCTTTGCCACCACCGACCTGTGCGACGACTATGCGGCCATGCTCGACGACGGCACTCTGGCCGTGCTGCCGCCCGTGTACCGCGCTTTCGGCCAGCGCGTGCGTTTCAGCGGGCCCGCCACCACCTTGCAAGTGTTCGAGGACAACGCCCTCGTGCGCAGCACGCTGGAAACGCCGGGCCAGGGCCACGTGCTGGTCATCGATGGCGGCGGCAGCCTGCGCCGCGCGCTGGTGGGCGGCCAACTGGGCGTGCTGGCCGAAAGCAATGGCTGGGCCGGCATCGTTGTCGATGGCTGCATCCGCGACAGCGAGGAAATCAATGTCTGCCAGATCGGCGTGCGCGCCCTGGCCACGCATCCGCGCAAGAGCAACAAGACGGGCGCCGGCCAGCGCGACGTGCGCGTGCAGCTCAGCGGCGTGGCCGTGCATCCGGGCGACTGGATCTATGCCGATGCGGACGGCATCCTGGTGGCGAGGCAGGAACTCGATTGACGGCGCAGCGCGCCTGAAAGCGTTGCAAATTATCTATATTCAATATATTTCTGCAAAGTTCTTTGATTTTCATCACGGCTGAGATATGATTTCACTTAAGGAAACTTTAATATCAACAAAGCAAGGAAATCAGATCATGAAAATCGCCACCATCGCAGCAGTTGTCGCCCTGTTTGCCGCAGGCACCGCCAGCGCCAGCCCCGTCAACCTGATTACGAACGGCAATTTTGACACGGTCGCTTCCGGTTATACCTTCGACAGCGGTTTTAAAGTCGTCAACAGCGGTTCCTCGGCCATTACGGGCTGGACCGTGGGCGCCAGCTCCGTCGACCTGATCCGCAATGCATATAACGCCATCGATGGCTACAGCATCGATATGCTGGGCACGCCTGGCCCTGGTTTCCTGTCGCAAAATTTCAATGTCGTTGCCGGCCAGACTTACAATCTGAGCTTTGACATGGCGCGCAATTCCGGCGGCCCCGCAGGCCAGGGCGTGAGCGTCAATTTCGGTGGCGCGGCCGGTAATTTCTACTCGACCGCTGCCGCGTCGAACACCTTGTACAGCAACACCCTGAGCTTCACTGCCGCTTCCACCGGCCTGGCGACCCTGTCGTTTGCCAGTGCCGCCAAGGCCGGCACGCCATTCGATAATTACTCGGGCGCCGTCATCGACAACGTGTCCGTGATGGCCGCCGTGCCGGAACCGGAAACCTACGCCATGCTGCTGGCCGGCCTGGGCCTGATGGGTTTCCTGCGCCGCCGCAAGGCTGCCAAGTAAGCCGGGGTTGCCCGACATCAAACCGCCTGCTGCCATGCACAGGCGGTTTTTTTACGTCAGGGGTCTTGTGCGCTGCCTGCGCCCAGCAGGAACAGCCACGGCAGCAGTTCAGGGATTCGCACCGGCATCGCCGCGCAACGGGCACGCCGCCGCTGCCGCCCCCATACGCCGCACCAGTTCGCCGCGCAACTGCGTCAGTCCATCGATGCGCGCATCGATTTCACCGAGCTTGCGCGCCAGCGCCGCGCGCAGCAGATCCGCCGTGGCGGGATCGCCGGCGGCCGCCAGCAGCGGCATGTCGGCCTCGATTTCCGCCAGGGTAAAGCCCAGCTGCTGCGCCGTGCGCAGGTAGCGCAGCCAGTCGGCCGCTTCGGGCGGGTAGTCGCGGTAGCCGTTCGCGCCGCGCCGCGCGCGCAGCAAGCCCCGTTTTTCATAGAAGCGCAGGGTATCGCGGCTCAAGCCCGTCGCCTGTGCCATCTCGCCGATCTGCATGGTTTTTTCTTTCATAAAATGCTTGACCATGGAGTGTACTCCAAGCTTGATCATGGGCGCTTTTCATAGACAGGAGTTCCCATGTTGTCCGTTTCCGCCTTCCGCCGCGTGGTGCGCGCCAGCGCCATTTATGATGTGCTCATGACGGCCCCGTTTATCACGCCGTGGACGTTTTTGCTGCTGCGCGAACACTTGAACGCCCTCAATGTGGGCCTGGGCGGCGCGCCGCTGCCTCTCTTCGAGCCCTTGCATCTGCTGATCAGCAGCTTGTTTGGCAGCGTGGTGATGGTCTGGTCCGTGCTGCGCATGCTTGACCCGCAGCCGCGCTTCGGCCGCTACGACGCGGCGGCCCGCTACCTGTTTTCCACCTGGATGGCGTGGGCGCTGCTGGAGACGGGCCAGCCTTTGTTGTGGCTGTTCCTCGTGCCGGAACTGGCCTGGGGCCTCGCGCAAAGCCTGCCATTGCACCGCGCCGGGGATGGGCGGGAAGGGCGCGCGCACGAATCGCTGTTGAGATGAATATAACGAAATGCAATAATGGCCGTGCTTTACAGCAATAAACGACTATTAAAGGAATGACTATGCAGCAGGATGCCGCAGGAAAAAACATGGCGTTGCTCGATCCGGTGGTGGCGCCGCGCATCGCGGTGACGCGCCTGGTGACGGGCTTGCTGCAAGGCTTGCTGCTGTACTGGCTGTACAGCACGGCGCAGGACAAGGTGTGGCCCGCGACGGAAGCCTACCTGCTGGGGCCGCTGATGCTGATCAGCTTGCTGCTGCCCATCCTGCTGGTGTCCAGCCTGGGCCATATGTCGGTGAAGCGCATCGCGCTGTGGATGGCGGGCGCGGCCGTCGTGCTGGCCGTGCTGGCCTGGCATGACGTGGCGCGCGGCGCCGAACACGTGATCTGGGGCAATTACAAGCCGGGCGCGCCCCTGCGCGTCATTTCCGCCCAGCTGTTCGGTTTTTGCGTCGTCGGCTTGTATATCGCCCATGCGCTGGTGCTGGCCAGCGCCCAGGATAGCCAGCGCATCGCCCGCTATCCGACCTACTTTGAAATCGCCTGGAAGCTGGGCATCCAGCTGCTGTTCTCCCTGCTGTTCGTGCTGGGCCTGTGGCTGGTGCTGTGGCTGGGTGGGCAGCTGTTTCTGCTGATCAAGCTCAGTTTCCTGAAAAAGCTGTTGGGCCAGGCCTGGTTCGTGATTCCCGTCATCTGCTTCGCGTTCTCGTTCGCCATCCACATTACGGACGTGCGCCCATCCATCGTGCGCGGCATCCGCACCTTGCTGCTGGTGCTGCTGTCATGGCTGGTGCCGATTGCCGCCGTGCTCGTTTCCGGTTTCCTGCTGACCCTGCCATTCATCGGCTTCGAGCGCCTGTGGGCCACGCGCCATGCGGCGTCCGTGCTGCTGGGCATGGCCGGCGTGCTGGTGGTGCTGATCAATGCCGCCTTCCAGAATGGCGAAGTGGGCCATGGCGTGGCGCGCGGCATCCGCCTGGGCACGCGCCTGGCATGTTTGCTGCTGCCGTGGGTGGTGGGCATTGCCATCTATGCGCTGACCCTGCGCGTGATGTCGCATGGCTGGACCTCCGACCGCCTGATCGCCGCCGCTTGCCTGCTGGTCGCCACCTGCTACGCCGCCGGCTATGCCTGGGCGGCCAGCAAGTACGGCGACTGGCTGCACCTGATCGCCAACGTCAACGTGGCCACCGCCTTTGTTACCCTGCTGGTGCTGTTCGCCCTGTTCTCGCCGCTGGCCGACCCGGCGCGCATTTCCGTGGCCAGCCAGATGGCGCGCCTGGAAAGCGGCAAGGTTGGCGTGGACAAGTTCGATTTCGAATACCTGCGCTTCCAGGGCGCCCGCTACGGCCAGGCGGCCTTGCAGGAACTCAAGACGCGTACGACGGGCCCGGACGCCGCCATCGTGCGGGCGCGCGCCGAGGCCATGCTCAAGCGCCAGAACCGTCTCGACGAGACGGGCGCGCTGAGCGACGTGTCGATCAACCTGACCCTGCGCCCGGCCACGGCCAAGCTGCCGCAGAGTTTCCTGCGCCAGGACTGGACGCAAGTGAGCCCGGCCTGGCGCCTGCCCGCCTGCCTGAAGCGGGCAGGGCCCCAGTGCGACGCCTACCTGCTCGATTTCGATGGCGACGGCAAGCAGGACGTGCTGCTGATCAGCAATGACCCGCGGGCCTCATCCGTCTTGCTGGCCGAGAAGGACGACGGCAGCTGGACCGCGCGCGGGCAAATCCCCACCGACGCCCTGCGCTGCAAGCCCCTGCGCGAAAAACTGCAGGCGGGCGAGTTCCAGCTGGTGCCGCCGAAAGTGCGCGAGCTGGAAGTCGACGGCCAGCGCGTACCGATGACCTTGTACACGCAGGAGGATGAGGTCAGCTGCCCGGAGGAGACGGCGGCGGCGCCGTAAAGGGCCGGCAGATGGCTGGAAGCACCGGATAAAACCACTTGCTTGTCATGAAAGTAATGACTTCGTGGGCTGAGCGATTCCGGTCGTCTGCTACCGGCCTATTGTGTTGAAAAACACGGGTACGTTGATGTTTAGATAGAAATCCTGTCAACCTCGACTGGCCAGAACCGCCGCTATTGAACGATCACCGACTGCATGGAGGTCTGATACATTCCGAAATGGTTGCCGTTCGAATTTTTCAACACAATAGCTAGAAGCAGCCATTTGAAGTTTTTAGGAATTACAATGTCCTTTCGCTCCCTATCAATCCACGACGCTACGCTGTCAGCCATTTACGTCAGCTGGGAGGCTGCCCGATGCGACATTCGATTGTGACCAGTTGGCTTGCCGCCCCATTTGCTCGTATTTGAGGGATTTACACACATCGAACTTCCACGACGTGAGAGTTGGGGGGCGTCTGTAGTGGTTTAATGTACCCGGACACTGATTTAGGCGAGAATGCTCGCCATGGAGAGGTGTTTGATGAGCAAGCAAAGACGTACGTTTTCCCCTGAGTTCAAACAGCAGGCGGCATGTTTGGTGCTGGATCAAGGATGCAGCCGCGTGGAGGCAAGCCGGTCGGTGGGCATCGGCGAATCAGTGCTGCGCCGCTGGGTGCAGCAGCTTCAGTTGGAGCGGCAGGGCATCACGCCACAGAGTAAGGCAATGACGCCTGATCAGCAGCGAATACAGGAACTCGAAGCACGCATTGAGCGTCTCGAGCGGGAGAAGCCCATTTTAAAAAAGGCTACCGCGCTCTTGATGTCGGAAGGGATAGAACGTACGAGGTAATCGATCAGATCTGTGGTGACGAATCAATCGAGTTGATCTGCGCGGTGTTCGACGCAGCGCGGTCATGCCTGTATGCGTATCGGGAGCGCGCCCGGCACATTGATGTTGAGCGCATGGCATTGCGTAGCCGCGTGCACGAGCTGTTCGTCGATCCCCAAGCGCTGGGTGGTAGAGCGCAGCTTTGCCTGGCTGGAGAAAAACAGACGACTATGGAAAAACTGCGAACGATGGCTCAACACCAGCTTGCAGTTCATCCACTTGGCGTTCCTGGCGATGCTGATCAGGAGATCGTGAACACGTTCTAAGAATATCTTCGCAGTCGTCTTCTACGCCCGAGAGCTACAGGTGATCGAACGTTGCCCGTAGATGCACTGCAAAGGCCTCGGCGGTTAGTGGCTTGGCCATGTAGTAACCCTGTGCTTCATCCACGCCCCACTCGCGTAGCAGCGCCAAGGTTTCCGCTGTTTCGACGCCTTCGGCTACGATGTGGTACTCCAGCTCCTTAGCTAGAGCAATCAGCGACTGTGCGATGCGCCGGTCGCGCGGGCTGGTGTCGAGGTGGCGGATCAGCGACTGGTCGATTTTCACCACCGAGGCCGGAACTTGCTGCAGGTAGGCGAAATTGCTGTAGCCAGTACCGAAGTCATCCAGGGCCAGTCCCATGCCCAGCGCACGGATCCCGTGCAGCAAGTTGAGCACCGCCGGGCTATGCATCCACAAGCCCTCGGTGCACTCGATCTCCACCATGGACGGCTCGATCCCGGTTTCCCGGCAAGCCGCTTCAAGACGTTTAATCAGGTCCGCCTCCTCGAAATTGGGCGCCGCCAGGTTGATGGCGAGCTTGACCGGCAAGCCCTCGTCCTTCCATGCCGCCATCTGCCGTAGAGCCGCCGCGACGACCCATGCCGACACGGGCCGAATCAGGGCGGTGCGCTCGACCAGCGGGATGAATTCCGCCGGCGAAATCGGCCCCAGCTCGTGATGCCGCCAGCGCAGTAGCGCTTCTCCTCCGTGATAGCGGTTGCTGCGCAAGTCCAGTTTGGGCTGGAAGTCCAATGTCAGGCCGCGCCCGTCCGCTTGATCAGGCAGCAGCGCATCCTGAATGTCATTGAGCAAGCGGAAACGCCGCTGGTGCAGCACATCGGCTTCGGCATCATAGTCGGACCAGCGCTGGCGCCGTGCCAGCGCCTCGTGCAGCGCAGCCACTGCCTTGCGCGGTGCATCGCGCAGGCTGTCGTGGGTCTGTTCCACGCGGACAATGCCACCATAGCTGGGCAGGTTCAGGGGAACTGCCATACTCTCCACCGGCTCTTCCAGTGCCGCCGTCAGGCCGCGCAGATGCAGGCCCAGCGTATCGCCCCTGCCTGCATGCGAGAGCAGCGCGAAGCGGCCATCACTGATGTGATACACGTCGGCCTCGCCCCTGAGCAAAATCTGCAGGCGTTGGCCGACGTTGCGGATCAACTCGTCGTGGATGCGCGGGCCCAGTACGCTAGCGATCTCAAAGGAAGTAGTGGCGTCGGGCATGTCGATGTAGGCGAGCGAGCGAAGGCCCGTCGACGCGCCCTGCGCCGACGCATCGACCGGCACCAGCGACGCCAGATCCTCGCGCAGCTGGTACTTGTTGGGCATGGCGGTCAGGGAATCGACCCGTCCGATGGCACGTCGCAGCAGCAGCTGCGACATGGCCAACGCGGCCAGTTGTTGCAGTTGCCGGCGCTGGGCAGCGTCAAAGCTTCGGCGCCGGGTATCGGTCACGCACAGGGCGCCGATGGCGTGGCCTTCGGGCGTGAGCAGCGGCGCCCCCGCGTAGAAGCGGATGTACGGGGGGCCTGCGACCAGCGGGTTGTCGGCGAAGCGTGCATCGGCGGCAGCGTCCTCAACCAGCATCAGGGCGCGCTGGCTGACGGTATGGTCGCAGAAGGACAGCTCACGCGAGGCCGCGCACATATCAGGGCCACTTTGCGACTTGATCCACTGTTGCCGTGCGTCGATGAGCGAGATGTAGGCACCGCTGACCTCGAACAGGGAGTGGCACAGGCGAGTGATGTTGTCCAGGTCTTCGGAGGTGCCCGTGTCGAGCAAGTGCAGGGCATGCAGCGCGGCCAGGCGCTGCGGTTCATCGCCGGGCCAGGCCGTCAGGGCCATGCTGTCGTTAGCCACGGACACGCTTGCCGACGTTGACTAGGCGCAGCGGGGGCGGCGAGGCCGGTTCCGCGATCTGCACAGTGGCATCTTCGAGGGAGAGGGCAAGGTCCATGACCGGTGCCGCCGGAGAGGGCGTGCCCAACTGGAACACCCCTACGGCGTGCGTCAGGTGCCGGGCCTGGTCTTGCAGACTACCCACGGCGGCGCTGGCTTGTTCCACCAGGGTGGCGTTCTGTTGTGTGACCTGGTCCATCAGCGCGATGGCCTTGTGCACCTCTTCGATACCCAGGCTTTGTTCACGGCTGGCCGAGGAAATCTCGCCCATCACGTCGGTGACCTGCTGCACGCTGGCCACGATCTGCTCCATGGTCTCGTCGGCGCGTTCGACCAGGCGCGTGCCTGCCTCCACGTTGTCCACCGAGGCATCAATGAGCTGTTTGACCTCCTTGGCCGCTGCGGCGCTACGCTGGGCCAGGTTGCGTACCTCTGTGGCCACCACCGCGAAGCCGCGCCCCTGCTCTCCGGCGCGTGCCGCTTCCACTGCGGCATTCAGGGTCAGAATGTTGGTCTGGAAGGCGATGCCGTCGATGACGCCGATGATGTCGACGATTTTGCGGGAGGAGGTATTGATTGCTGCCATGGTGTGCACCACTTCGTCCACGATGGCACCGCCTTCTTTGGCGATGTACGAGGCGTTGTGGGCCAGTTGGTTGGCCTCGCGTGCATGGCCGTCATTCTGCTTGACGGTGGCGGTCAGCTGTTCCATGGCCGAGGCGGTCTCTTCCAGGGAGGCGGCCTGGTCTTCCGTACGGGCCGACAGGTCGCCATTGGCGGCGGCGATCTGGGCGCTGATGGTGGCGACACCGGAGGCGGCATCCCGTACCTCGGTCACGGTACTGCGCAGATTGCCGCTCATCTCGGCGAGCGCGGCCATGATGCTCTGATGCTTGCCGGACTCGACGCGCCGCAGCGCCACCATGTGGTACAGCTCGCCGCGATCGACCGCCAATGCCAGCTGCTTGACTTCGTCAGGCTCGGCACCCAGGGCGCGGCCGATGCTGCGGGTGATCAGCATGGCCAGGACCGCGCCGGCCACCATGGCGATCGCCAGCAGCACCAGCATGAAGGTCTGGAAGCCGCGTGCCGTCGAACGTGCCTTGGCCGATTCGGCCTGACTCATGCTTTCCTGCAGATCGATGAACGCATTGACCGCCGCCAGCCATTCGATAAAGGCCGGCTTGGCCTCGGCCAGCATGACCCGGCGCGCGCCATCGGCGTCACCGCTGGCGCGCAAAGCCATGATGCGCGCGGCCAGCGGCACACTGCGGGCTTCTACCGCCTTGATCCGGGCCAGGGCCTCGCGCTCCTTCGTATTGGGTGCATGTACTCCATGGGCAGAGAAGATATCATCGAGGGGCCTGGCCGACTGCTGGTAGTCGGCGTCGAGGCGGTTGATCAGCAATACGACATCCTTGACCTCGGTATCGCCTACCAGGGTCAGGTCGCGCAGGGCGATAGCGCGGTCATGGACGCTGCCACGGAAGTTGATGGCATAGCGTTGCTTGACGTTATTGTCCTCGCTCACCGTGGTGAGGCTGCCTTCGATCGAATTTACCTTACGGATGCTCACCACCGTCAGCACCAGCATCATCGCCAGCATCAGGGCAAAGCTCAGCCCAAGCCGGGCGGCGACACTGAGCGTTTTTCGTTTCTCATGTGCACTGATCATTTGTTTCCCTTGTTGTATAAATTGCTCAGGCACCCTGCCGTTTTGGCTGATGGCCCCGCCATCCTTGTCGGAACCGGCGTTTATTTGATAAGAGACGATGGCAATCCCCCCCCCCCACGCGAAAACCGAACCATGCGTCTGGCGCTTCAACGCAGCACACACCGCGCCAACTGGATGGACGTGGCGACCCCAAACTATCCGCGGCCGTCACTCCCCCCCATCCCCGACATAAACTAAGCCTTTGCCGGGCCGCTAGCCGCCGTTCCCTTACGAAACTATTCCGGCCGCCGGGTACTCAACCGCCTAGCACAGAGTGTCTAATATTCTGACCCGACCTTAGGTGGTTGGCAGAGCCTGCCCGCACCGTAGCCAAAGACGGAGCCGAAGGCGGGAGAAGAATCTAGCAAGAAGGTGAAGCTCGCGGAGGCGGCGCATTCGCTTGACCGCAACCAGCCTACGCGGAGAAAGGGTACCGGCACAGCTCAGATGGCAAGTCCAGTCTAGTTACCGTGCATTACACGGGGAGTTTAAAGGGGAACACAGGCGCAACGGATCGTGCATGGTCCGGACGAGCCGCCTTCGCGTGACATAATCCGTGCCGCT